>DASTTX010000133.1:0-3651 GCA_035759945.1 Candidatus Limnocylindria bacterium
GTGCCCCTGAGCGCGGCCGGCCAGCCACAGGACGCACGGCCCGGCAGCGCCGGCCAGCGCGGTGTAGATCCCAAAGCCTCCGAACAAGGCGTCGAGGCCGAGCCGCTGGCCACTGACCATCCAGACGAAGATCCATGCCGCCAGCAGCGTCGAAAGTGCGCCGATGCCGATCAGCCACACCAACAGGAACGTCGCCGTTCCACCGGACAGCCGCTCGATGAGCTCGCCCTCCTCGGTCTCGACGACCTCCGTCGGACCGTCCTCGCGCGGCTTCTCGTCCGTCACGGGCCCGCGCTGCGGAAGGCCGCCTCGAGATCCGACTGGAGGTCGTCGGCGTTTTCGATGCCGACCGACAGCCTCACCAGTGAGGGCGACACGGCCAGGGCGGACTCGGCGACGGATGCGTGGGTCATGGGGGCCGGAAGCTCGATCAGCGACTCGACCGCGCCGAGCGATTCGGCCAGCGTGAACAGGCGTGTGGCGGCCGCGAATCGCCGTGCCGCCTCCTCCCCACCGCTCATCTCGAAGCTGAGCATGGCGCCGGGCAGGCGCATCTGCCGCTCGACCAGCTCGGCGGCCGGATGGTCCGGCAGGCCGGGGTAGTGCACCGCTGCGACGTCGGGTCGCTCGCTGAGCCACAGCGCCAGGACCAGCGCGTTGGCGCATGCCCGCTCCATGCGAACCGCGAGCGTGCGGAGGCCGCGCATGACCATGAAGCAGTCGAAGGGACTCGGCACGGCGCCAGCCGCGTTCTGGTGGAAGCGGAGCTTCTCGGCCAGCTCGTCGGAGCGGGTGACCACCAATCCGCCGATGACGTCGGAGTGACCGCCCAGGTACTTCGTCGCCGAATGCAGGACCAGGTCGGCGCCGAGCTCCAGGGGCCGTTGCAGATACGGCGTGGCGAAGGTGTTGTCGACCACCGTGATCGCGCCCGCCACGGCCGCCAGGCGTGCCACGGCGCTGATGTCGATGACCTTCAGCAGCGGGTTCGATGGCGTCTCGATCCACACCATGCGCGGGGGCTTCGCGCTCGACAGCGCGGTCGCCACGGCGTCCAGGTCGCGGAGGTCGATCGTATCGGTCTCGATCCCGTACCTGCGCCAGACCTTGTCCGCCAGGCGCCAGGTGCCGCCGTAGACGTCGTCGCTCATGAGCAGCCGATCGCCCGGCTCGAGCAGGTACAGGATGTTCTGGGTGGCCGCCAGCCCCGACGCGTAGGCAAGCCCGTGGGCACCGTTCTCGAGGACGCAGATGGCCTCCTCCAGCGCCTTGCGCGTCGGGTTTCCCGAGCGTCCGTATTCGAAGCCGCCGCGCAGGCCGCCCACGCCGTCCTGCTTGAAGGTGGTGCTCATCTGGATCGGCGGCACCACCGCTCCCGTCTCGGGATCAGGCGCGGCGCCGGCGTGAACGGCCAGTGTCTCGAATCGGTCGGTCATCGGCGGCCATTCTGCCACCGATGGCCGGGAAGGGCCTCAGATCGCGGCTTCGCTCCCCTCGTCCAGGCGTCCAGGACGAACCGTGGTGCAGATCAGCGCGTGCGCGGGAACCCGAGGTCGACCGAGGAGGTGCCCGGGTCAGGCCAGCGGGCCGTGACCACCTTGGCGCGGGTGTAGAACTGGATGCCCTCCGGCCCGTACATGTGCAGGTCACCGAACAGCGACGCCTTCCAGCCACCGAAGCTGTAGTAGGCGACCGGAACCGGGATCGGCACGTTGATGCCGACCATCCCGACCTCGACGTCGAACTGGTACTGGCGAGCGGCGCCGCCGTCGCGGGTATAGATCGCCGTCCCGTTGCCGTACTGGTTGTCGTTGACGATCTTCAGCGCCGACGGGTAGTCCGGCACGCGGATGATCTCGAGGACCGGCCCGAAGATCTCGTTGCGATAGCACTCCATCTCGGGCGAGACGTTGTCGAGCAGCGAGACGCCGAGGAAGAAGCCGCCGCGGTCCTGGTCGTACAGGACGTGCTCACGGCCGTCGACGCGCAGCGTCGCGCCCTGGTGCTTGCCGCTGTCGAGGTACGAGGCGACCTTGTCGCGGTGCTCCTTGGTGATGAGCGGCCCCATCTCGGAGCCCTCCTCGTGTCCGGGGCCGACCTTGATCTTCGGCAGCCGCTCCTCGATCGCCTCGACCAGCGGGTCCGCCACGTCGCCGACCGCCACCACCACGCTGATCGCCATGCAGCGCTCGCCGGCGGAGCCGTAGGCGGCGGAGACGGCGGCATCGGCTGCCATGGGGATGTCGGCGTCCGGCAGGACGACCATGTGGTTCTTGGCGCCACCCAGCGCCTGGACCCGCTTGCCGGCCTTGGTACCCGTCTCGTAGATGTAGCGCGCGATGGGCGTTGAACCCACGAACGACACGGCGGCGATATCGGGATGCTCGAGGATGCGGTCGACCGCGACCTTGTCACCATGGACGACGTTGAAGACGCCATCCGGCAGCCCGGCCTCCTTCCACAACTCGGCCAGGTAGACCGATGCGGACGGGTCCTTCTCGCTGGGCTTGAGGATGAAGGTGTTGCCGCAGGCAATGGCGTTGGCGAACATCCACATCGGCACCATGGCCGGGAAATTGAACGGCGTGATGCCCGCCACCACGCCCAGCGGCTGACGGATCTGGTAGACGTCGATGCCGGTCGACACCTGCTCGCTGAAGCCGCCCTTGAGCAGGTGCGGGATGCCGGTCGCGAACTCGATGTTCTCCAGGCCGCGGGCGACCTCGCCCAGCGCATCGGTCCGGACCTTGCCGTGCTCGCGCGTCAGGAGCGCCGCGATCTCCTCGCGATGCTGGTCGACCAGGTTCCGCATCCGGAACAGGATCTCGGTCCGTCGGCTGATGCTCGTCGCACGCCAACCTGGAAGGGCTGCCTGCGCGGCAGCAACCGCCGCGTCGACCTCCTCGGCGGATGCGAAGTCGACCTCTCGGGCCGTCTCGCCCGTGGCAGGGTTATAGACGGGGCCCCTGCGGCCGCTCGTGCCCGCCATTCGGGCACCGTTGATCCAGTGATTGACCCGCTCCAGCTCGGTCGCGTCGCGCTCCCCGGCGACCGGCGGCTCTGCGACGTGCGTCATGACGCTCCTTCGTGTGCGCGCTCGGTGTATCTCGTACGGCCTCAACCATACTCCGCGCGCCCCAACCCGTCAGAACGGAGGTCTCCCTGGCGCGGCGGACCGAGCGCTTGTCCCGCACGCGTATCGTGACGGCGTGGAACCGATGACGAGAACCTGTGCGATGTGCGGCGATCCCATCGACGCGGACCAGGCGTGGATGCAGGCCGATGATGGCGCCGTGGCGCATTCCGGCTGTGTCTACTCCAATGGCGACATCGAGCAGCGCGACCGATGGATGCCATCGGACGCGGAAGCCGAGGCCTAGGTCAGCCGCGCGGGACCTCGTCGCCAGTCAGGACCACCGCCGGCGACGTCTCCCGCCAGTCGTAGGCCGCCACCTCCTCATCCGCGCCAAGCAGACCATTCTCACGCAGCCACGCATCGTTGTAGAGCTTGCCGACGTAGTTGCGACCGGAGTCCGGCAGCAGAACCACGAACAGGGCATCGGGATCGTCAACCGCGCGAGCATGCTGCAGCGCGGCCCACAGCGCCGTCCCCGCCGACTCCCCCATGAGGATCCCCTCGCGCGCCGTCGC
>DASTTX010000134.1:0-13850 GCA_035759945.1 Candidatus Limnocylindria bacterium
TAGAGCTGGATGTCCTTCTCCGGGTCCTCCGACTCGAGGAACAGCAGCTGGGCGATGATCAGGTTGGCGACGTTGTCCTCGATCGCGTCGCCCAGGAAGATGATGCGGTCCTTGAGGAGCCGCGAGTAGATGTCGAACGCGCGCTCGCCGCGGGCGCTCGACTCGATGACCATCGGGACCAGCATCGGTTAGTCGGACTCCTCGCTGTCTGCGGTTGGGGGCTCGGGTTCGGCGGTCGCATCGGCCTTTGCACCGATGGCGCGCTCGCTCAACGTGTCGACGAGTTTACGGTTGCGCAGGGTCATGCGCAGGTAGCTGCGGCCGCGCCGCGAGTTCAGGTACTCGGCGAGCTTCGCGTCGTTGTCGTACCGGGCGAGCTGCTCGGCGATCTCGGCGTCGATCTCCTCGTCCGAGGCGTCGACGCCCTCCTTCTCGGCGATGGCCGACAGCACCAGCAGCGTCTTCACGCGCCGCGTGGCGGGCTCGCGCAGCTCCGCGGTCAGTTCCTCGGGCGTCTGCTTGGAGAGCTGCAGGTACTGCTCGACTCCGATGCGCTGCTGCGCAAGCCGCGTCTGGAGCTCGTCGCGCATGATCTCGATCTCGTTGCTGACCATGACCTCGGGCAGCTCGACGTTGGCGTTGCTCGTTGCGAAGTCGATGATCCGGTCGCCGAAGTTGTGGCGGCCCTCGGCCTCGGCGCGCTTCTCCATGGCGTCGCGGATCTCGGCGCGCAGCTCGTCGACGGTCTCGACGTCCCCGACCGACTTGGCGAAGTCATCGGTCAGGTCGGGCAGGATCTTCTCGCGCAGGTCGAGTAGCTCCACCTCGAAGTGCGCCTCCTTGCCACGCAGCTCCTCGACCCGATAGTCGTCGGGGAAAGTGATGTCGAAGCCCTTCGTCTCGCCGATGGACAGGCCGACGAGGTTGTCCTCCCAGCCGGGGATCATGCGATCCTCGCCGATGACCAGCGGCAGGCGATCAGCGCTGCCGCCGTCGAACGGTTCGCCGTCGATGGTGCCGGCGAACTTCACGCTGGCGATGTCGCCCTTCTCGGCACCACGCCCGTCGATCGGTCGCAGGGTTGCCTGTTGCTCGCGCAGCTCCTCGATGACCTGGGCGACCTGGTCGTCGGTGATCTCCGGGATCTCGACGCGGAACGGATAGTCGGTGTAGGCGCCCAGCTCGACCTCCGGGCGCACCGGGACGGTGGCCGTGAAGGTGATCGCCTGCCCTTCGCTGAGCGCGGCGGGGTCGATGTCGACCTGCGGCTGGTCGATCGGGATGACATCGGTCTGGTCGAGCGCCTTGTCGTACGAGTCGCTGACGAGGTGGTCGATTGCCTCGGCCAGGACGGAGCCGCGGCCGACGAAGCGGTCGATGACGTTGCGCGGCGCCTTGCCGGGACGAAAGCCGGGCACCTTCGTCCGCTCGGCGACGTGGCGGTAGGCGGTGGCGAAGTGCCGGTCGACCTCGTCGGGCGGGACCTCGATCTCGAGGACCATCTTCGAGCCCGGCTCCGGTCGCGTGGATACGGTGACCAAGTCAGCTCCTGGTGTCGTCTGCGGTGGTGGGCGAGGCGAGATTCGAACTCGCACGTCTTGCGACACCGGCTCCTAAGGCCGGCGCGTCTGCCGTTCCGCCACTCGCCCGCAGTGGTTGGTGAGTTCGGCGTGAGTCTACCAACGGACCGATGTCGATGCCTTGGCGGCACGGGCTCCGCCGATGTATCGGGCAATGACGCACGCGGCCCGACTCTCCGGTGCCATGCCGCCCGATTTATCAAGCACAGAGGAACGTGAGGGACTGCCCATGCGCCACGCTGCATCATCCATCGGGCACCGCTCCGGGGGCACCGTCGCGAATCGATCAGCCATTGACGCGATCTTGCGCCGCAC
Organism: Candidatus Limnocylindria bacterium; assembly: GCA_035759945.1. Classification (GTDB taxonomy): domain Bacteria; phylum Chloroflexota; class Limnocylindria; order QHBO01; family QHBO01; genus JACDBZ01. Next base: position 1,896 of record DASTTX010000134.1, read on the forward strand.
TCCTAGCGATCGCGGGTGCTCATGCCCGAGTACTCCTCGCGGGCCGCCGCGGCGCGTTCGGCCGGCCGGTTCGTGATGTCGTCCTTGGCGTGCCTCGGGTCGGGCTTGGCCGCCCCGCCCAGCGTCCCGGCCGCGTCGAGCGGGGCGATACCCGAGGGCGGCTCCCCGGACAGGAAGCGCTCGACCGCCTTGCGAGCAAGGGCGGCGGTGACGATGGCCGCGAACGCCTCGAACGCGCTCCAGGCGGCCCGCTGCGGACCGGGCGGCCCCTCCGCAACCTGCTTCGCGAGCTTCTTGCTGATCTTTCCGTGGCGGCGCGGATCGTGGCGCCAGCGCAGCAGCTCGTGCGACAGAACCTCACGCGCCTCCGATGCCTTCGGGCCGACGGCGCCGGCCATGTGGTCGACCCAGGCCTGCATCGGCTTGGGGAGCGAGTCGTAGGCCTTTTCGGGATCGGTCTTGAACAGGCGGCGCCGCACGAAGCGCGCCGCGCGACCCGGCCCGCCGGCAAGCAGGAAGACCGCGCCGGCCCCCACGCCGATGAAGAGGGCGGGATTCTCGGCGAATCGCCTCCGCACATCCAGCGCCTCGCGCAGCTGATCGGCCGTGCGCTCGAGCTCGGTGCGCTGGGCGCTGATGGCTAGCCGCGTCTCAGCAAGCGCGTCTTCGCCCACTCCACGTCCTCCTTGACCGCTGCGATGGTCTCTTCCGGGGTGAAGGTCGTGCTCGTGACCTGCTTGATGCCGCGCCATCCGAGCAAGGCGGCCAGCGCGACGAGCGCGACCACGAAGATCAGCGCCACCCACCAGAGCCCGATCGCGACGAGCACGGCAATGATGAAGGCGATCAGGCCGATGAGGAAGGCCAACGCGAGCGCCGCGGCGATCACCAGCATCACGATGCCGCCCTTGAGATGCCCGAGATTCCGTGCCATCTCCTGGCGACCGCGCTGGATCTCGAGCTTGGCGAGGCCGACGCTGCCCGACACGAGGCGCTTCACGAGCGTGAACGCACTCTCGCGGCGGCGTGGCGCGTCGCCTGTGGTCATGGCACCTCCGGGGCGGGAATTCAGGTCACGCACCACGGCGGCACGGCGCGACGATCATAGCAACGAGCAAATCGGGTGCCACCACGTCGGCCGGGAAGCTCCGGTAGACTTCCGCGCCAATGGCCAAGCGACGAACCTCCGGCATCCAGCGGCGCGAGCGCGCCAGCCAGGAGGCCCTCACCCGACGTCTCGACCAGCGAAGCGGTCCGGCACTGCCGGACTGGCGGCTGCTGGCGATCGGTGGCGTGCTGGTGGTCGGCGTGGTCATCGTCGTCCTGGTGCTCATCCTGGGCTCGGGCTCGAACCCGAACGTGGGCGAGATCCAGCCCAACGACGGCCAGACGCACGTGACCCAGGGCGACGACTGCCGCCACCCCGCCAATGCCAACGTGCAGGCCGAGTGCGGTGGTCCGGACCCCTACTCCTCGCTGCCGGCTACCTCGGGACCGCACTGGCCACCGAACGCAGTCGCCAACTGGGGCGTGTACTCGACGCCGCAGCCGGAGACGCAGCTCATCCACAACCTGGAGCACGGCGGCATCGTCATCTGGTACGACCCGGACCGCGTCGGCGCCGAGGACCTCGACACCCTGACGCAGTACGTCAACAGCCAGGTGGCCAGCGGGATCAGCGGCAGGTTCAAGTTCATCCTCAGCCCGTGGGGCGGGCAGGACGCGCTGCCGGCACCGATCGTCGTAACGGCGTGGCGATACCTGCTGGAGCTCGACACGGCCGACACGTCGGCGATCGACGAGTTCACGCGGGCGCACTACGCTCGCTCACCGGAGCCGAACGGCGGTCCCGGACCGCCCGGCACCTGAGCGGCGCCGCGTTGACCCGCTCCGCGCACTGCGGCATCATTCCCGCGGGCGCCTAGCTCAACGGCAGAGCAAGTGACTCTTAATCACTAGGTTCGGGGTTCGAATCCCCGGGCGCTCACCATTCCGATCCACCGAATGGGCCGGGTCTCCCTTCACCGACCTCCGCAGGAGGTCACTTCGGCCGCCTCGCGGCCGCATCGGTCTCTCAGCGGAGGCGCTCGTGGCGGAGGTCCCCATCCAGCGGCACCGGCTCGACAACGGGCTGCGCGTGATCCTCTCGCGCGACCCGCGTGCGCCGGTGGTTGCCGTCAACCTCTGGTATGACGTCGGCTCGAAGCACGAGAAGGCCGGCAAGACCGGCTTCGCCCACCTCTTCGAGCACATGATGTTCCAGGGATCGGCGAACGTGGAGAAGGGCCAGCACTTCAGCCTCATCCAGGCTGCGGGCGGCACGCTGAACGCGAGCACCTGGCTCGATCGCACGAACTACTACGAGACCCTCCCCGGCCACGAGCTCGAGCTGGCCCTGTGGCTCGAGGCCGACCGCATGGCCAGCCTTCTGCCGGCCATGACCCAGGAAAAGCTCGACAACCAGCGTGACGTGGTCAAGAACGAGCGCCGCTGGAGCGTCGACAACCAGCCCTATGGCGACTGGGACGAGCTGATCCAGGCGCTGGTGTATCCGGAGGGCCACCCGTACCACCACTCCACCATCGGCTCGATGGAGGATCTGTCGGCCGCCTCGCTGGACGACGTGCGCGAGTTCTTCGCGACCTACTACGCGCCCAACAACGCGGTTCTCACCATCGCCGGCGACTTCGAGGCCGATGCGGCCCTCGACATGGTGCGCCGCCACTTCGGTCCGATCCCGCCCAACAACGAGCTGCCGCCGCCGCCCGACATGACCGTCGACCCACTGATCGGGTCGGAGGTCCGCGAGACGAAGCCCGATCAGGTCCCCCTGCCGCGCATCTACTGGGCGCATCGGGCGCCACCGTTCGGGACCGACGAGTTCGACGCGCTGGACGTCGCCGCCGACGTGCTCGGCTCCGGCCGCGCATCGCGCCTGTACGCCAGCCTCGTGCGCGAGCAGCGCCTGGCCCAGGACGTCAGCGTCTTCGCCTTTCCGATCGTCGGTGGAGCAAGCCTGTTCACGCTGTGGGCAACCGCGCGGCCCGGCATCGCGCCGGAGACGCTCGAGGCGGCGACACTGGCCGAGGTCGACCGCCTGGCCATCGACGGACCGACCGATGCCGACCTCGAGCGCGTCCGCAACCTGCACGCGGCGCACTCGGCGGGGTCGCTCGAGCGAATCGGCGAGCGCGCCGATCGGCTGTCGATGTACGCGTGCCTGTTCGACGCGCCGGAGCGGATCAACTCGGAGGTCGCGCGCTATGCGGCCGTCGACGCGTCGCGCGTCAGCGAGGCACTGCGGGCGTCGGTGCGGTCCGACAACCGCGTGACGCTGACCTACGTGCCGGCGGAGGCCGCGTCATGACCGTCGCGCGTCCACCGGCGGGCGCTCCGCGCCCGTATCGGTTCCCGGACTTCGTCCGGCATCGGCTTCCGAACGGCCTGGGCGTGTGGCTCGTGCCGCTGCCCGAGCGCGAGCTGGTCAGCGTCCACCTGCTGACCGATGCCGGCGCCGCGGCCGAGGACGAGCCGTCGGCCGGTGTCGCCGCACTGACCGCGCAGCTGCTGGTCACCGGCACGCGTCGCCTGGACGCCGCGGCCTTCGCGGAGACGACCGAACGGCTCGGGATCGAGGTCAGCAGCGAGTCGTCGTGGGACAGCGCACGGGCGGGCTTCACCGCGCTCGGCAGCAAGCTGGACGACGGACTGGAGCTGCTGGCGGAGATGCTGCGCACCCCTCGGCTCGACGAGGGCGAGTTCGATCGACTCAAGGCGGAGCGGCTGAACGACATCCTCCAGGCGCGCGCCGATCCGGGACGCCTGGCCGACGAGAGCTTCCTGCGCGAGGTCTACGCGCCCGACAGCCCATACGGCCGGCTCTCGGCCGGGACCCCCGAGAGCGTCGAGTCGCTCACCGTTCAGGCGGTCCGTGACTATCACGCCAGCCGATACGCGCCGGACGTCGCGGACGTCGTGGTCGCCGGCGCGATCCAGCCGGACGCCGCGTTGCATGCCGTCGAGCGGCACCTTGGCGACTGGAGCGGCACCGGCCCTGGCCACCGGACGCTCGACCCGCGCCAGCGCGGCGGACGCCGTGTCGTGCTGGTCGATCGGCCCGGATCGGTGCAGAGCGAGCTGCGCGTCGGCCACCTGGGGATCAACCGTCACCATCGACGATACTTCCCGGCCATGGTCATGGCGGCGCTGCTCGGTGGGGTCTTCGGAAGCCGCCTCAACCGTCGCCTGCGCGAGGAGCTGGGCTACACCTACAGCGCGCGGTGCTCGTTCGACCCGCGACGCGCGCCCGGGCCCTTCACCGCGAACGCGGCTGTGCAGACGGAGGTGACCGTCGACGCGATCCGCGAGCTGATCGGGCAGCTCGAGCGCATCGGCGAGGCGGCGCCCGGCGACGAGGAGCTGACCGACGTCCGCAACTTCCTGGTCGGCGTCTTCCCGCTCCGCTTCGAGACGACCTCCGGCATCGCAGCGGCCCTCGAGCCGCTGGCGATCTACGACCTGCCCGACGACTATTGGCACACGTACCGGTCCCACCTCGAGGCCGTCGCGCGGCAGGACGTTCTCGATGCGGCGCGCGAGCTGGTGCGCCCGGACGAGGCGCTGATCCTGCTCACCGGAGACGCCGGACGAGTGCGGGACGAGCTGGAGGCAGCCGAGCTCGGGCCGCTCGAGGTGATCCCGGCCCCCTAGCCGAGCTCCTCGGCAAGGGCGGCGAGCAGCAGGGCATTCTCGTCGGCCGCTCGCGCGGTGGCGCGCAGCCAGCCGGCCATCGGCCCGGTGGCCGGAAACTCGCGCACCACGAGGCCGCGCGCCAGCAGCGCCGCAGCGAGCGGCGCCGCATCGGGCGGCCGGAAGGTCACGAAGTTGCCCAGGCCGTCGAGGACCTCGCAGCCCGTGCTGCGCAGCGCGTCGGCGAGGCGGTCTCGCTCGGCCACGATGGCGCGACGACGGTCGGGCGCCGACGCATCGGCCAGCGCACCGAGCGCGAGCGCCTCGGTCGCTGCACCAACGGACAGAGGCAGCCGCAGCGCGTCGAACCGTTCGGCGAGGGCATCCGGAACCACGAGGTAGCCGATCCGCGCGCCCGCCAGGCCATACGCCTTCGCCATCGAGCGCAGGACCAGGAGGTTGTCGAGATCCGCCTGGAGGCCGATGGCATCGAGCCCGCTGGCGCCCGACGCCTCAGCGAACTCGAGGTAGACCTGGTCGACGGTCACGATGGCCTCCAGGCCATCCGCGATGTGCCGCAGCTCGGCGAGGGGATGGGCGTCGCCGGTCGGGTTGTTCGGCGAGCAGATCCACGCCAGGCGAGAGCCGGTCGTCTCGACGCGCGACCGGATGGCGTCGGGCGTCTGCCGCGTGGCCGGGTGGTCGCGCGTGACGGCGTGCACGCGTGCGCCGGCGAGCCCGGCCTCGACCGCGAACATCGGGAAGGTCGGCGCCGCGATGACGACCCCATCGCCAGGACCGACGACGCTGGTGGTGACGAGCCGGATCAGCTCGTCGGCGCCAGCGCCGGGGATGATCCGATGCGGCGCGACGCCGATCGCGAACCCGATCGCCTCACGCAGCCGGCGGTAGGCGAGATCGCCGTACTCCACCGCCGCGGCCGGGTCCCATTGCTCCCACGCGCCCCGGACGCCGGGCAGCGGACCACCGCCGAGGGTGTTGAGGTCGTAGCGCACGATGCGTTCGACCGGCAGCCCGACGGACGCGGCGAGCTCCTCGTTCGATGGCTCGAGCGGATATGCCTCGATCGGCCCGGGATGCCGGAGGAGCCGGTGCGGATCGGCGCTCATCGCGGCGCGCGCGGCCAGCGCAGCGCGAAGATCGCACCGGGCCGGCGGCGCTCGACACTGACCGAGCCACCCATCGCCTCCATCGAGGCGTGAACGAGGTAGAGCCCGAGCCCCAGGCCGCGCCCCGCGGTCACGCGCTCGGTGAAGATCCGCGAGGCGATGGCGTCCTCGATGCCCGGCCCCTCGTCACGCACGCGAAGGGTGACCGTCTCGGCGGGATCGACCTCGATGTGGATCGGCGTGCCGGGCGTCGAGTAACGGTCGGCATTCGTGAGCAGATTGGCGATAGCCTGCGCCGAGAGGTGCGCGTCACCCAGCACGCGCACGTCGGGGGCGAGCTCGACCGTGATCTCGCGCTCCGAGCCGCGCGTGCGCAGCTGCTCGATCGCCTTGCCGAGCACCGGCCCCAGCGCGAATGGCTCGCGCACGGCCTCGACGTGGCCGGTATCGGCGCGCGAATACAGCTCCAGTCGCTCGAGGATGTCGATCGCCGCGTCCACCGATTCCAGCGCGCGCTGTCCGTGGCTCGCCGCGCGCTCGGGAAGCGAGGGGTCGCGCTTGGCGAGCTCGATCCGCGCCTTCGCCACCGCGAGCGGATTGCGCAGCTCATGGGCCACGAAGCTCGCGAAGCGGGACAGGCGCCGGCGCTCGTCCTCCTCCTTGCCGACGTCGCGCAGCAGCAGCACGGCACCGCCACCGGGGATGGGCGTCCCCTCCACGTCGACCATCACGTCACGGCCGGAGGTCGGATTGCGCAGGATCAGGCGGCGATGGGACGGCGCGGTCTGCGAGACGACCTGCGGCCATTCGTCACGCGGCAGCGGCACACCGTGCTCGTCACGCGGCTCGGTCGAGACGCCCCAGTCGTCAAGCGCGCGCTCGACGAAGCTGCGGCCGAAGAGTCGCATCGCGGCGCGGTTGCCGTAGCTGCCGCGGTGATCGCCGTCGTAGACGACGAGGGGCTCCGGGATGGACTCCGCGACCTCCCCGAGCCGCGCTCGAGCCTGCTCCGCCTCCCGTCGCGCCGCGTCGGCGGCCTGCCTCGCCGTCTCGGCGGCCTGGCGCTCGGTCTCGAGGCGGCCCTCGGCGGCCCTGCTCAGCCGGAGCGCCTCGGCCGCCGCCAGGCGGTCCATCTCGGCGCGTCGCACCAGCACCAGGATGATCAGCGACCCGATCAGGAACGAGCCGAAGCGAACGACGTCGATCGGCTCGAGTGGGAAGCGGTCGCTGGGGTCCAGCAAAGCCACGAGCGAGACGATGGCCGCCGCGACATAGGCCCAGGTCGCCGCCCGTGCGCCGAGCAGCAGGCCCGACACCGTGACGGCCACGACCAGGATGGATGTGAAGGCGATGTCGCCACGCACGCCCGCAACAACCTCGCCCAGCAGCGCGGTCGTAGCGCCAAGGACGGCGCCAAGCAGCGCCCGCCGATCCAAAGGCACACGCCTCATTGCCGTGTGGTCCCGACCCGTCGCCTCGCCCGGGCCAGGCGCTCGCGGGCGGCCGAGATGCGTCGCCACGGACCATGGACGCGGCGGGGGTCGAGCGCATCGGGCTGATCGCCCCGCGCGAGTGCCGCGAGCAGCTCCGAGGCACGGTCGAGCTGCCCCGCCTCGGTGAGCATCTGCACCAGGCTGAACCAGCGACCCGGCTCGGGCACTGGCGCGGCCATGACCCGCTCCACCAGTTCGGCGGCGCGGCCGGGGTGCCGTGCCCGACGGTGGGCAACGATCGCGGCGCGGTAGTCGGTGAAGCTTGGCTCGAGGCCGATCGACTCCAGGAAGTTGAGCAGCAGCTCCGCGTTCTCGGCGCGGCGCGCCGCCGGTCCGTGCCGAACGTGGCGGTCGCGGTACTCGCCGAGCAGCACGCGCAGCTCCCGATCCGCCCAGCGGCGCTGCGGCGAGTCGTCGGGGTAGCGCTCGCCGATGCCGGCGACGACCATCGCCCCACGGAGCTCCTCGCCCGCGGCGACGTACGCCTCGCGCAGGCCGGCATCGATGATCTCGGCGAGCGGCGGCTCCTGGGCCACCATGCGCTCGAGGGCCCCGAGCCAGTCATCGATCCGGCCGCGCTCGGCGTAGTGGCGTGCGGCATAGCGCAGCCAGTACCGCTCATGGTGGTCGCGCCAGTCCTCGTCGGCGATATGGTGCTCGACGATCCAGCGCTCCTGCGCCACCGGACCGGCCATGAACACCTCGGCCGGGACGCGGAATCCCGCCACCGAGCGCCACTGCGGCTGGTGCCAGGGGCTCGGCTCGCCGGGCTCGATGCGCCGGCGCGACGGACGAGGCCGGCGGGCTGCCTCGCCCTCCTCCAGCGGCCAGTCGAGGGTCGCGGCAGATCCGCTCTCGAGCGCATGGTCGTAGTGAAGCCGTCGGACCGGGTCGCGCAGCTCCGCCCACGCGCGGTTGAGAACCGAGGTCCTGCGAGTGGCGATCTCCGACGACGATGCGCGGTCGGGATGGTGGCGCAGCACGGCCTCGCGGAAGGCGGCTCGCAGCTGCGCCGCCGACGCCGACGGCTCGGCGCCGAGCACCTCGTAGTAATCGCGCGCCTCGCTGCGCATGACGGTGGCCGACGGCATCCGATCGAGTCTAGCGGCAGCCTTTGATCGATTCCACGCTTGCTATGCTGCGCCCCATGCCTGCCACGCCCGGCTCGGGGCAGCCCCGCGCGGGCCACCTGCTCATCATCGGCGGCGCCGAGGACAAGCTTCGCCAGCGACAGATCCTGGCGCGGTTCGTATCGCTGGCCGGCGGCGCCGATGCCCGGGTCGTCGTCATCTCGACCGCCTCCTCACTGGGCGACGAGGCGACCGACCTCTACCTGTCGCTGTTCCGCCAGATGGGCGTCACCGACGTCCGTGGCATGCGCCCCCTGGTGCGTGACGACGCGAACGACCGCCGCCTGGTCGACATGCTCGCCGATGCCACCGGCATCTTCATGACGGGCGGCAATCAGCTGCGCCTGTCGAGCGTGATCGCTGGCACGCGCCTCGGCCGTGCGCTCACCGAGCGGCACCGCCACGGGGCGATCGTGGCAGGCACCAGTGCCGGCGCGTCGGCCATCGCCAGCCACATGGTCGCGTTCGGGACGAGCGGCGCGACGCCGAAGCAGCGCATGACCCAGATGAGCGCCGGCCTCGGTCTCCTGCCCGGGGTGCTCATCGACCAGCACTTCGAGCAGCGCAACCGCATCGGCCGGCTTCTGGCACTGGTCGCCCAGTCGCCATCGCTGCTCGGCATGGGAATCGACGAGGACACCGCCGCGCTCGTCAGTCCGAAGGGTGTGCTCGAGGTGATCGGCAAGAGCTCGGTCACCATCCTCGACCCCGCCAACCTGCAGACCGATGCCTACGAGGTCAAGCGCCACCGGCCGATCATGGTGTCGGGCGTGGTGCTCCATTCGCTGCCATCGGGCTACCGGTTCGACCTGCGCCGGCGCAAGCTGATGCCACCGCTGCGGCCGGTCAGCGCGACCGATCGTGAGCTGGCCAGCCTGCAGGCGGCGACCGATCGCACCCGCCGCCTCATCCGCACCATTGCCGCCGAAGGCGCCGATGACAACGCGCCCGAGCGGGCGCGGCGACGCGCGCTTCGCGCCCGGCGCGTCGACGAGGAGGCCAGCGAGTGACGACCGCTCGACGGTCCACCGCTTCTGCGGCGCGCCGGGCGCGTGCATCGGCTGCCAGCAGCGCGGCCGGCGTCCCGCGACCCGAGCTGACGATCGTCGAGACGCGGGTCTACCGCGGGCCGAACTACTGGAACTACGAGCCGGCGATCAAGCTGATCGTTGATCTGGGGATCCTCGAGCAGTTCCCCTCGAACGCGATCCCAGGCTTCGTCGACGGGCTGCTCGACATGCTCCCGGGCATCGCCCAGCACAGCTGTGGCACGGGCAAGGTCGGTGGCTTCGAGGACCGGCTGCGCGAGGGCACCTGGGCCGGGCACGTGGCCGAGCACGTGGCGCTCCAGCTTCAGCGAGAGGCGGGCATGGAGGTCGGCCGCGGCAAGACGCGCGGGACCGGTGACCCGGGTCGCTACCACGTGGTGTACTCGTACGCCGACGAATCGGTGGGCGTGGCCGCCGGCAAGCTCGCCGTGCGCTTGGTCAACCACCTCGTCAAGGCGGAGGACGGCTTCGACTTCGGCGCGGAGCTCGAGGCGCTCATCCTGCTGGCCGAGCGCGCGGCCTTCGGGCCATCGACGCAGGCGATCCTGGACGAGGCGGCGCTGCGCGACATCCCGTCGATCCGCCTCAACGAGCAGTCACTGGTCCAGCTCGGCCACGGCATCCACCAGAAGCGCATCCGCGCCACCATGACCAGCCAGACCGCATCGCTGGGTGTCGACATCGCGTCGGACAAGAAGCTCACGAACCGCCTGCTGGCGGCGACCGGCGTGCCGGTGCCTCGGTCGGAGGTCGTCCGCGACGCCGATGGCGCCGTCGCCGCCGCCGAGCGCATCGGCTACCCCGTTGCTGTCAAGCCGCTCGACGGCAACCACGGCAGGGGCGTCATCCTCAACCTCATCGACGCCGATGCGGTGCGCGCCGGGTACGCTGCCGCGCGCGCCGAGAGCCGCAACGGCGGCGTGGTGGTCGAGACGTACCTGACCGGCAACGACTATCGGTGCCTCGTCATCGGCGGCGTCTTACGCGCGGTCGCGCAACGCGTGCCGGCCCACGTCGACGGCGACGGCAAGCACACGATCGCCGAGCTGGTCGAGATCACGAACACGGACCCACGTCGCGGCATCGGCCACGAGAGGGTACTGACCCGCATCAAGATCGACGACGAAGCCCTCTCGTACGCCCGCGAACAGGGCTTCGAGATGAGCGACGTGCCGCCGCGGGCCCAGCGCGTCTACCTCAAGCGCACGGGCAACATGAGCACCGGGGGCATCAGCATCGACCGCACCGAGGAAGCGCACCCCGACAACGTGGAGCTGGCCGAGCTGGCCGCCCGGGTCGTGGGACTCGACATCGCCGGCATCGACCTCATCTGTCCCGACGTCAGCCAGCCGGTTCGTGAGACCGGCGGCGGCATCGTCGAGGTCAATGCCGCGCCCGGCTTCCGGATGCACACCCACCCGACCGAGGGCGAGGCGCAGTACGTCGCCAAGCCGGTCATCGACATGCTCTTCCCACCCGGCGCCGATGCGCGCATCCCAATCGTCGCCGTGACCGGCTCGAACGGCAAGACAACGACCGCGCGGATGATCGCCCACATCATGAAGGGCATGGGCCGCAAGGTCGGCCTGACCAGCACCGATGGCATCTACGTCGACGGACGCATCGTGCGACGGGCGGATGCCTCGGGGCCGAAGTCCGCGTCGATGGTGCTCCAGAACCCGACGGTCGACTTCGCCGTGTTCGAGGTCGCGCGCGGCGGCATCCTGCGCGAGGGCCTCGGCTACCAGCGCAACGACGTGGCGGTCGTGCTCAACGTGACCGGCGACCATCTGGGCCTGGGCGGCATCCACTCGATTCGCCAGCTGGCGGAGGTCAAGCGCGTGGTGGTCGAGGCGGTGCCCCGAGATGGCGTCGGCGTGCTCAATGCCGATGACCCGCTGGTGGCCGCCATGGCCCGCCACTGCTCCGGGTCGGTCATCTACTTCAGCATGGATCCCGAGCACGAGCGGCTGAAGTTCCAGGCGTCGCGCGGCCGCCGCGCCGTCACCATCGAGCAGGGCCGCAACGGGGAGATGATCGTGCTGCGCCAGGGCCGCAAATCGATGGACCTGGTGTGGACCCACCTCATCCCGGCAACGTTCGAGGGTCGGGCGCGGATGAACGTGCAGAACGCGCTCGCAGCGACGGCCGCGGCGTGGGCAGCGGGGGCGCACCTGCACGACATCCGCCAGGGCCTGCGGACCTTCACCACGTCGTACTACATGGCGCCGGGCCGGCTCAACATGTTCGAGCTCGACGGCTACCGGGTGGTGGTCGACTACGCGCACAACCCACCCGCCCTCGAAGCGCTGGGCCAGTTCGTCGAGCGCCTGACCGAGCCGACGGCGGGTGGCGCGCGCGCCCAGGTCACCGGGCGACGCATCGGCGTCGTGGCCACCGCCGGCGACCGGCGAGACGAGGACATCCGGCAGATCGGCGTGGTGGCCGCGCGCTACTTCGACCG
>DASTTX010000135.1:0-2495 GCA_035759945.1 Candidatus Limnocylindria bacterium
GTGTCGTGGCGGCTGGTCGATCCCGGAGTGGGAACGGCTGCGGCGATGTCCACGTCGCGGTCGGCGAGCAGGGTGTTGATGGCGTCGACGTAGGCCGCGACGCTCGCATCCAGCACGTTCTCGTGCGTGGCGCGCCCCGGGTACAGCGGGCCGTCGGCATCGTCGCGGGGGCGAACGCTGACGGCGATCGACGCGGCGGACTCGTGCCCGGCGCCCGTGGCGTGGACGTCGTAGGTGGCGAGCTCAACGCCGGCGCCGAGCAGTGGCTCCAGCGCGCGATCGACCGCACGCATCAGGGCATCAATCGCCCCGTTCCCATCGGCATGAGCCCGCCACTGGTGGCCACCGCCGGCGAGCACGAGGTTGGCGCGGCTGCCGCGCTCGCTGCCGCTGGTGGCGGACCAGCGCTCGATGCTGAGCCCGGCCGCGGCGGTCGGGGCGGTCTCTTCGTTGCTGAGGGTCATCGGTCCAGGTTCTCCTTAGATGGCGGTGAGCCAATGGGCGTAACGGCGATCGGTGCCGCGCACGGCGGCGAAATATCGGCGCTGAAGGTCGAGCGCCACGGGGAAGTCGGGCGACGCGACGGGGCGGTCGTCGATGGACGCGACCGGCGCGACCTGCGCACCGGTGCCCGTCAGGAAGACCTCATCGGCCAGGTACAGCTCGGAGCGGTCGATGCTGCGCTCGACCACGCGGTAGCCGGCATCGGCCGCGATCTCCATCACAGCGCTGCGGGTGATGCCGGGCAGGACGTCGTCGGCCAGCGGCGGCGTCGCCACCTCGCTGCGGAAGACGACGAAGACGTTGGCGGCCGATGCCTCGGCAACGTGCCCGTCGGCGGTCAGCAGGATGGCGTCGTCGTAGCCCGCGGCGTGGGCGTCCTCGGCTGCGAAGGCCGCGTTGACGTACGAGCCGACGATCTTGCCGCGCGCCGGGATGGCGTTGTCGTTGACCCGCTGCCAGCCCGACACGGTCACCCGAATGCCTCCGGTCGGCAGATAGTCGCCGAGCGGCATGGTGAAGATCCCGATGCGGTCGGCCAGGCCACTGAGCTGCACGCGGATCGACTCGGCCGACTTGTAGATCAGCGGTCGGATGTACACGTCGCCGATGTGCTCGTTGCGGCGCAGCAGCTCGCGGGTCACCTCGACCAGGTCGGCAGCCGATTCCGGCACCGATGCGCGCAGCAGCCGCGCGTTGCGCAGCAGCCGCGCGTAGTGCTCCTCCGCGAAGAGCAGCGCGGTCGAGCCATCGTCCTGGCGATAGGCGCGGATGCCCTCGAACACGGCGGTGCCGTAGTTGAAGGCGTGGGTCGCGATGCTGACGCTGGCCTCGGCCATCGGCACCAGCTCCCCCTCGAAGTACGCCCATGCACCGAGCGACGGGCGGGTGCCGTCGAGGTCGTGGGCGGTCGGCTCGACGGCGGTCATGCGACCTCCCCGGTGGCGAGCCGCGCACGGGCGTGCGCGGCGTGGGACGAGGCGCGCTCGTCCCGCCGCTCGGGACGCGCGTCGAGGTGCCAGATGGCGTACTCGAGCGAGTCGTGCAGCGCCGCCAGCGAGGCGGAGATGATGTTCGCGTCGGCGCCCGCGGTCAGCCACGTGCCGGTCTCGTGGCCGCTCTCGATGATGACCCGCGTGCGCGCGCCGGTCGCCGCCTCCCCGTCGAGGATGCGGACCTTGTAGTCGACCAGGTGCACGCCGTCGAGCGCGGGGAAGAACGCCCCGAGCGCCTTGCGCAGCGCAAGGTCGAGCGCGTTGACCGGGCCGTTGCCATCGGCCGCCGTGTGCAGGACCTCGCCGTCGACCTCGACCTTGACGCTTGCCTCGGCTCGCGACTCGGCGCCGTTGCGCCGCTCCACGATGACCGTGAAGTCGACGATGCGGAAGGGCGGGGCATAGTCCGACCGGCGGCGGCGAACGAGGAGCTCGAAGGACGCATCGGCTCCCTCGAAGCTGGCGCCATCCGCCTCGAGCTGTTTCACGAGGGTGGAGAGCTCCTTCGGATCGAGGCCCTCCGCCGCCAGCGCGCCGAGCTGTCGCACGCGCCACGCGGCGTTGGCCTTGCCGCCGAGCTCGCTGACGACGAGGCGCGACGTGCCGCCGACCACGGCGGGGTCGACGTGCTGGTAGGCGCGCTCGACGCGGGTGGTCGCCGCGCCGTGCACGCCGCCCTTGTGCGCGAAGGCGCTGGTGCCGACGTACGGCGCATGCGCATCCGGCGCGATGTTGGCGACCTCGGCAACGAAGCGCGACAGCTCTGGCAGGCGTGCCAGGTCATCGGCGGTTGGAACCGTCGGGAGCCCGAGCTTGAGGCCAAGGTTGGCCCAGATGGTGACGAGGTTGGCGTTGCCGCAGCGCTCGCCGTAGCCGTTGATCGTGCCCTGCACGTGGGACACGCCGGCCTGGACGGCAGCGAGGGAGTTCGCCACCGCCAGGCCGGCGTCGTCGTGGACGTGGATGCCGAGCGTCGTCCCCATTCCGAGCTCGGAAGCC
>DASTTX010000136.1:0-20122 GCA_035759945.1 Candidatus Limnocylindria bacterium
CGCTTCCGACCGTGACGAGGCGAGGTAGGTGGCCTGGGAGGGACGCGCCAAGATCGCCTTCATCGGCTCGCACTCGGTTCGCAAGTCGAACGCGGTGCACGCCTTCGCATCGACCGTCGGGCGGGCAGGGCGTTCGGTCGAGGTCGGACGCGAAGTCGTGCGCTTCAACCCGCTCGGGCTCAACGAAGGAGCCACCGCGGAGGCACAGATGTGGGTACTCATGGCGCAGGTGCAGCAGGAGCTCGAGCTGGGCACCCGTGCCGAGATCCTGGTGACGGACCGCTCGGTGGTCGACAACTTCGCGTACTACCTGCGAGCGACGGGCGGCGAGGATCCGTTCGCCGTCGAGCCGCTCATTCGCGCATGGGCGACCTCCTACGACCTCTCCGTTCGCCTCCTGCCCGATGTCGGTCTGCTGGCCGATGGGGTGCGCTCCGTCAACGACGCGTTTCGCGATGAGATCGAGTCGATCCTGGACCGCATCCTTCCCGACTACCTGCCCTTGGATCGATACCTCACGGTGCCCGCAAGCGCCGTGACGGCCGACTTCGACTGGTGGGCGATCGGCGAGCGCCTGGCTGCGATCGTTGGCGAGCCGCTGATCGACGGCCAGGTGTCGGCAGCGCTGCAGTAGGGACGCCTTCGGACCGACTCGTGACGGAGCTCAGCTCGGGACGAGCGTGTTCGCAAAGACCTGCCAGGCGAGAGCGGACTTGGCGATCAGGCTGAGCGCCACGTACGCGCGCTCGCCGAACAGGTAGTCACGCCACGGACCCGCTCGTCGGTACTGCAGGAGCTGGTTGAGCGCGAACGAGTTGAAGGAGAGGAACAGCGATACGAAGATCGCGTACACGAACCCCGGCACCTCGGCTGTCGGGCCGATGAGGTAGATGCCGATCGCGACCCACGGCACGACGCCGGCGACGCAGCCGAAGGCGAATGGCCACCATCCTCCCCCGCCCGGCTCCTCGTAGCGCTCCTGCAGCCAGCCGAACAGGATCATCGTCGCGTTCACGCCGAAGAGAGCCACCAGCGCCGCGACGTCGGCAATGCCGGTGATCATCGCGATCAGCACGATCATCAGAGACGAGCTGAACGCGTACTCGATCCAGCGCTGCTCGTTGCGGTGAGCCGCCAGATCGCGGCGGTACTTCGTCCAGCCGGGACCGGCCACGACGAAGTGGGCAACGGCCGAGATGAACAGGAAGGCTGCCACAGCCGGCCCGAGCGGCAACGTGAAGAGCTCCTCGGTCGTGGCGGGTGTCCCGGGAGGCCCCTCCATGAACGCCGCGGTGACCGGCAACGAGAAGTCGTTGGAGAGCACCAGCACGGCGGCCCCCTGGAGCGCGTGGAGCGCGCCCATCCCGAGGTTGTAGAGGCGTAGGCGTCCGTAATTCGGTTCCGGCATTCGTCGTCCCTCGTCGATGTGGCACGTGTCTGCGTCAGGCTCGCGCATGTTGGGCCCACGCACGAGTGCCAGATGGCCCCTGCGCGTCGCTGGTGCGGCTGAACGTCGCGACGCGACTTGAAATCTGCTCGCCCTGGCGCACGTTATCCGGCAGATGGAGGGGTTTCGGACTCGTTCCACGCTCAGCCCGGGCCGAGGAGCGGCCCATCGGCCGGGTAAGGGTCCGCCTGGCGTGCAGATTTCCAGTCAAACCCCGGCGAGTCGAAAGCTGCTCGCCACGGGCGCACATTTCGTGTCGTCACGATCACGCCGGGTAGGTCGGCCGGATCTCGGACCGCCGGCCGAGCGCGGAATGGCAGAATGCGGCTCGCCCCGAGCAACCACCGAGCAACCACCGAGCAACCACCGAGCAACCACGGAGGACCCGTTGCCGAACCCGTTGCGGTCGCTGTTCGCCGCACCACTCCTGCGGCGCATCGGCTTCCATGCGCGCCGTATCACCAGCCAGATGGATCGGCACTTCTTCACGTCGCTGCTGACGGCCGTCATCGGCTTCGTGGTGGTCGCCTCGCTGGGCGTCACGCTGCTCGAGGACGACAAGCAGACCCTGGCGGGCTTCGGCAGCTCGTTCTACTGGGCGATCACCACCGTCATCGGCTCGGGCGATCCGAGCTACGTCAACTCGCCCGGCGGCTTCGTCATCGGCTGGTTCCTCGCCTTCTTCGGCGTGGCGATCGTGGCCGCCATGACGGGCGCCGTCGTCGGATTCGTCATCGATTTCTTGCTGAAGGAGGGCCAGGGCATGGGCGCCGCGGGCTACCGCGATCACATCGTCGTCTGCGGCTGGAACACGACCGCCCGCGACCTCATCGAGGAGCTGAAGGGCGACGAGTTCACAACCAAGGTCGTGCTGCTGGCCGACGCCGAGCGCAACCCCGCCGGCGACGGCGTCTATTTCGTGCGCGGCGACATCACCAGCACCGATGATCTGGAGCGCACCGGCCTTCGCGAGGCGCACGCGGTGATCGTCTTCCCCGCCGACCGATCCAACGAGGCCGACATGCGCTCGATCCTGGCCGTCATGGCGATCGAGTCGATCGCGCCCGGCGTGCGGACGGTGGTCGAGGCCAACAACCCCGCGCACGTCGCCCACTTCCGACGCGCCAACGCCGACGAGATCCTGGTGACCTCCCGCCTGGCGTCGCGGCTGCTGGCCCGGTCGGCGCTCTATCCGGGGCTATCGGAGCTGGTCACCGATATCGTCTCGGGCGGCGAGGGCTCGGAGCTGTATCGCGTGGCCCTCCCCGATTCCTACGTCGGCCTGTCGATCGACGAGCTGAGCAGCAAGCTGCGCGGCGAGCACCACGCCACGCTGCTGGCAGTCACACGCGACGGGCGATCGCTGACGAACCCGCCCACCGACTTCCGGCTCACCTCCGGAGACGATGCGGTGGTGGTCGCCGAGGACCTGGGCGAGCTACGGCCGCTCGAGCTCCAGCACGAGTAACGTAGGCGACATGGAATTCGGACTCCGTGGCCGTCGCGCGGTCGTCGGCGGTGGCACCGCCGGCCTGGGCTTCGCATCGGCCGATGCACTGGCGGCCGAGGGCTGCGACCTGCTGATCTGGTCGCGCAGCGAGGAACGGCTCGCCGCCGCGGCCGATCGACTCCGCGCGGCCCACGGCGTGACAGTCAGGCATGTCGCAGCCGATGCGGCCCAGCCCGACGCCGCCGAGGCGGTCGCCGCCGCAGCCGAGGAGCTCGGTGCGATCGACATCGTCGTCCTCAATGCCGGCGGACCACCGACCTCCGATCCCACCGGGACCGACGCCGAGGGATGGCGTCGCGCCTTCCAGCTGCTTGCCATCACGCCGATCGAGCTCGCCACGCTGCTCCTGCCGGGCATGCGCGATCGCGGCTGGGGGCGCGTCATCTCGCTGCTGTCGAGCACGGTGCGCCAGCCGGTGAGCGACCTGGTCTACTCGAACGCCGGTCGGTCGGCGCTGGCCTCGTGGCTCAAGACGACCGCGCGCGAGATCGGCTCATCGGGCGTGACCGTCAACGGCGTCATGCCCGGACGGATCGCCACGGCGCGGATCCAGCAGCTCGACGCCGGCCGTGCCGAGCGCGAGGGCAGGACCGAAGAGGACGTCCGCACCGAGTGGATCGGCAAGATCCCGGCGGGCCGATACGGCCGCCCCGAGGAGCTCGGCGCGCTGGTCGCGTTCCTCGCCTCCGAGCAGGCGTCGTACATCACCGGACAGCTCATCGCCGTCGACGGCGGCTTGATCGCCGGGGTCTAGAAACGCATGGACGAACGCGAAGCCGCGCTGCGACGGGCCGCCGAGATCGGCCTCGACTACCTCTCCAAGCTACCCGAGCGTGCCGTCGGCGCCCGGGCAGATGCGGCCACCATCGCCTCGCGCCTGGGCGACCTGGCCGATGAGGGCATGGACCCGACGCGGGTGATCGAGGAGCTCGCCACGGCCGTCGATCCGGGGCTGGTCGGGTCGCTCGGCCCCCGCTACTTCGGGTTCGTGATCGGCGGTCAGCTGCCGGCATCGGCGGCGGCCGACTGGCTCACGACGGCGTGGGGCCAGAACGCCGTGGTCCACGCCGCCTCGCCGGCCGGTGCGGCGGTGGAGCAGGTCGCCGGGCGGTGGATGCTCGACCTGCTCGGGATCCCCGCCGATGCCAGCTTCGGGCTGCCGACCGGTGCGGGCCTCGGCAACACCGTCGGTCTCGCCGCCGCGCGCCACGCCGTGCTGGCGCGACATGGATGGGATGTCGAGGCGCGCGGCCTGTATAACGCGCCGGAAATCACGGTCGTCGTGGGTGAGGAGGCGCATGCCACGCTGTCGACCGCGCTCCAGTACTTGGGACTCGGACGCGAGCGCGTGGTCCGCGTCCCTGTCGACGACCAGGGCGCCATGCTCGCCGACGCGGTTCGCGACGCCATCGCGGCGGTGGACGGGCCGCTCATCGTCGCGATCCAGGCGGGCAACGTGAACAGCGGCGCATTCGACCCCGCCGCCACGGTGGCTGATGCAGTCGCCTCGCACCCGAACGCGTGGGTGCACGTCGACGGCGCGTTCGGCCTGTGGGCGGCGGTGTCCCCCTCGCTGCGCCACCTGGTCGACGGCATCGACCGGGCGGACTCGTGGTCGACCGACGCCCACAAGTGGCTCAACGTCGGCTACGACTGCGGCTTCGTGGCCGTCCGCGAGGCGGATGCGCACCGTGCGGCCATGGCGACATCGGCGTCGTATCTCATGCGCAGCGAACAGCGCGAGAACTGGGAGTGGGTGCTCGACTCGTCGCGTCGAGCGCGCGGCTTCATCCTCTATGCCGCGCTTCGCTCGCTCGGCCGTTCCGGCGTGCAGGCCCTGGTCGAGCGGTGCTGCGCGCTCGCGCGCCGGATGGCGGACCAGCTCCGAGAGGCCGATGATGTCGCCGTCCTCAACGACATCGTCCTCAACCAGGTGCTCGTCCGCTTCGGCGACTCCGATGAGCACACCCGCGAGGTGATCGGCGCCGTCCAGGAGGACGGAACGGCGTGGATGGGCGGCACGACCTGGCAGGGCAAGGCAGCCATGCGGATCAGCGTCTCGAACTGGTCGACCACCGAGGCGGATGCGGATCGCACCGTCGAGGCGATCCTGCGCTGCGCGCGCCGTTAGATATTTGCCGGAGTCGCTGTTCAGAGCTCCTCGATCCACCCCGGTTCGAGCTCATGCCACTGTGCGGTTGACGGCGACTCATTGGTGAACCACGACGCGACGCGTGACGGCCGCAGAGCGATCACCCCGCATGCGGCCACCATGACCAGCGGAGCGAGGATGCCGTCGTAGGGAGCCATCGGGACGAGGACGATCCAGATCGCGACGCCGCACCAGCCCGCGGCCGGCGTCGCGCCCAGGAGCAGGAGAAGGAGCAGCAGGGCCGTCGGCACCCCCACGACCACAGCCGGCGAGCCCGCCACCGCCGCCCCCAGAGCGACCATGCCACCGGCGGCCAGGGTCAGGCCGAGCACCATGCGCGAGGCGGCCTCCGCCTGGTCGCCGTCGTCGACCGGCACGTCCATGATCGGGTCGAGTGTACGACCGCCGGCCAGATCCGCGGCGCGCCGCATCGGCTCTGACGGCGTATGGTGTAGCGACCGAAAGCAGCAGTCCGATGACGGAGATCCGATGGCGATCGAGACCGAGCGAGGCACGATGACCGGCGACGAGATGGTCGCCCTCACCAAGCAGCACACCCTGTTCGAGTGGTCGGCGCAGTCCAAGGTGGACCCGATCCCAGTGGCCGGGGCCAAGGGCTGCTACTTCTGGACGCCGGAGGGGAAGCGCTACCTCGACTTCAATAGCCAGCTGATGTGCACGAACATCGGCCATGGCCATCCGAAGGTGGTGGAGGCGATCCAGCGCCAGGCGGAGATCCTGCCCTACGCCAATCCCTTCATGGCCACCGAGCCGCGCGCCCGCCTCGGCGCGAAGCTGGCAGAGATCACGCCCGGCGACATCGACACGTTCTTCTTCACCAACGGCGGCGCCGAGGCCAACGAGAACGCCATCAAGCTCGCGCGGTTCGTCACCGGCCGCCAAAAGATCCTCGCCCGATACCGGTCGTACCACGGCGGTACGGCCGGCGCGATCAGCCTGACGGGTGACCCGCGACGCTGGGCCGCCGAGCCCGGCATCCCCGGCGTGGTCCACGTCCTCGACCCGTACCACGGCATCCAGCGCGGCTGGGACTCCGCTGATGAGGCCCTCGCCAACCTCGAGGAGACCATCCAGCTCGAGGGGGCGAACACCATCGCCGCGTTCATCCTCGAGACCGTGACCGGCACGAACGGCATCCTCGTCCCGCCGGACGGGTACATCCAGGGCGTGCGCGAGATCTGCGACCGATACGGGATCCTCATGATTGCGGACGAGGTCATGGCCGGCTTCGGGCGCACCGGCAAGTGGTTCGCCATCGACCACTACGACGTCGTCCCCGACCTCATCACCATGGCCAAGGGCCTCACCAGCGCCTACGTCCAGCTCGGCGCGCTCGGCATGCGGCACAAGTACGCGGAGCACTTCGAGAAGAACGTCTTCTACGGCGGCCTGACGTACAACTCGCACCCGCTGGCGTGTGCCACGGCGCTCGCCACGATCGACGTGTACGAGGAGGAGCGGCTGATCGAGCGCGCTGCACGCATGGGCGAGCGCATGAAGGTGCATCTCGAGCAGCTCGCGGCGCGCCATCCGAGCGTCGGCGCCGTGCGCAGCATCGGCCTCTTCGGCATCGTCGAGCTCGTTCGCGACCGCGAGACCATGGAGCCGATGGCGCCCTTCAACGGCACGTCCGACGAGATGGCGGCGCTGGGCAAGCGCTTCCGCGACGAGGGCCTTTACACCCTGGTGCGCTGGAACTACTTCTTCACGAACCCGCCGCTGGTCATCAGCGAGGAGGAGCTCTCCGAGGGCTTCGGCATCATCGATCGGGCCCTCGAGATCACCGACGCCGCCCTGCAGTAGCCCCCCGTCGGTCCGTACCGCCACCGTCGTCGTTGCCAGATTCACGCACTGGCAGGCACGCGGCTGGCTGGCAGCACCGGACGAGCCTCGTTGCACCGCGGCTTCGCCGGAGTTCGCGCCCGGCGGCACAGCACGCCGCCCACTTGCACGGGGGCTGTATACCTATGTGCGGCATTGGGGGGTCTGGGCTGTTTCCGGAGGGTAGTCGGAGGAACCTATGACAGCTGCTTCCAACGAAGTCACCGTCCATGGAGATGGACGCTACGAGCTGACGCCTCAGGCCGAGGCGAGCATCCAGGACAGCCCGCTCTACAACGAGGACCTCGCCCCGGTCCGTATCGAGCGCCGCACCTGGACGACCTATGCGTACATGGCGCTCTGGATCGGCATGAGCGTCAACATTCCGAGCTGGACGCTCGCGGCCGGCCTGATCGCGCTTGGCATGGACTGGGTGCAGGCCGTCGTGACGGTCATGCTCGGCAATGTCATCGTCCTCGTGCCGATGCTGCTCAACAGCCACGCCGGCACGAAATACGGCATCCCGTTCCCGGTCTTCGCGCGCTCGGCGTTCGGCACGATTGGCGCCAACATTCCGGCGCTTCTACGTGCCGGCGTCGCGGCGGGATGGTTCGGGATCCAGACGTGGATCGGCGGTGGCGCGATCTACTTCCTCATCGGCGCCATCCTTGGCCCGGATAGCTTCTGGAACACTGCCGCCACGTTCGCGATCGGCTTTGGCGATCCGCAGCCATGGACGCTGTGGCTGAGCTTCGTGATCTTCTGGCTGATGAACCTGTACATCATCCTGAAGGGCATGGATGCGCTTCGCATCTTCGAGAACTGGTCCGCCCCGTTCCTCATCGCCGTGTCCGTCCTTCTCGCGGTGGGCATGGTGATCGCGGCGGGTGGCATCGGCGACGCGCTCGCCCGGCCGAACGCGTTCGGCGGCTGGACCGGCGACTTCTGGAAGCTCTTCTTCCCCGGCCTGATGGCGATGATCGCCTTCTGGTCGACGATGTCGCTCAACATGCCCGACTTCACGCGCTTCGGGCGGAGCCAGAGCGACCAGGTCTTGGGACAGGCGCTTGGCCTGCCGACCACCATGACCCTGTTCGCCGTCCTGGCGGTCATCACCGCGTCCGCGGCGACCGTCGTCTACGGCAGCACGATCAACGTGTTCGACCCGGTCGCGCTGGTCGCCCAATTCGGCAACCCGCTCGTGTCCATCGTTGCGCTGTTCGCGGTGATGCTGGCAACGTTGACCACGAACGTCGCGGCAAACCTGGTCAGCCCGTCGTACGACCTGAGCAACGCCGCGCCGAAGCTGATCAGCTTCCGAACCGGCGGGATCATCACCGCGATCGTCGCGGTGATCCTCCAGCCGTGGTACCTGATCAGCAATCCGGACGTGTACATCTTCACGTGGCTCGGCTTCTACGGTGGCGCACTGGGTGCCATCGCCGGCGTGCTCATCGCCGACTACTGGTTCATCCGCCGCACGGAGCTCAGCCTGGGAGACCTGTACCGCCCGAACGGGATCTACGCCGGCCTCAACTGGCGCGGAGTCGTGGCGCTCCTCGTCGGAGCTGTGCTGGCAGTCGGTGGCGCGTACACCGCCGATGGCACGCAGGGACCCTTCCCGGTCGATGGGATCATCCCGATCTTCCAGCCGCTGTACGACTACAGCTGGGTGGTCGGGCTGGTGGCCGCGTTCGTCCTCTACTGGGCCCTGAGCAAGTTCTTCCCGCAGGAACGGGCCGAGCCGGCATCGGCGATGGCGGAGCCTGCAACCTGACCTCCGGCTGACGACAGCCCCTCTCCGGTCCGCCGGGGAGGGGCTCTTCGTTTGTAGGGCCGAATGGCGGAGTCAGGCCGAGTCCACCCAGTCGTCGTCGATGCCCGGCATTGGTGCGGCGCCACCGTCCGCGCCAGCGCGTCGCTCCGCGCTTCGCACCAGGCGGGGCAGGAAGGGCGGAGCGACGAGCGTGGTGATGATCGCCATGCCGACGACCACCGAGTAGATCTCCGAATCGATCGCTCCCGCCGATAGGCCGAGGCCGGCGACGACGATCCCGACCTCGCCGCGTGGCACCATGCCCCAGCCGATGAGGGTTGCCCGCGAACGACCTTGCCCCAAAGCACCGAAGAAAGCACCGATGAACTTGCTCGCAACGGCCAGGGCAGTGATGCCTCCAAGCAACACGAGCGCATCCACATTGGCGAGGCCAGCGAGGTCGACCTGCGCGCCGATGAAGCCGAAAAAGAACGGGGTGAAGAACGCGGCCACGGGGGCCACTTCGGCCTCGAGGGCGTGACGTTCACTCGACTCGCCCGCGACCATGCCAGCCAGGAAGGCTCCGATGATCGCCGCCAGACCGATGGCGGCCGCGAGCGCCGCGAGCCCGAGCATCACGATCATGCCCGGAAGCAGCGGCGTTTCGGCGAACTGCGGATCGGTCAGCAGCGACCGGCGGCGGCTCAGGATGCGCGTGCCGCCGATGGCCACGATCGCCACGAACAGGACGGCGACGACAACCAGGCTGACCACGTTGCCCACCTCGAAGCTGCCGGCGGCGATGCCCGAGGCGACCGACAGAATCATGATCGCGAGCACGTCGTCGATGACCGCGGCTCCGAGGATGATGCGTCCGCTCTGGGTCGACAGCGCGCCGAGATCGCGCAGCACGTTCGAGGTAATGCCAACGCTGGTGGCCGTCAGGGCAGCCGCCAGGAACACGGCCAGCGACAGGTCTCCGCCGGCCAGCTCTGCTGCGGCGAAACCACCGGCGAAGGGCAGGATGACGCCGAGCACGCCGACCGCCAGTGCCGTGCCGCCCACCCGGAGCAGGTCATGCAGGCGAGTCTCGATTCCCACCTGGAAGAGGAGCAGAACCACCCCGATCTCGGCGAACAGCTCCGTCTCAGCATTGACTTCGTAGACCCCAAGGACAGCCGGACCGGCCGCGACACCGCCGAGGATCTCGCCGACCACCGTGGGCTGGCCGAGCCGCCGGAACACCTCGTTGCCGAGCTTGGCCGCCAGCAGGATCGCGAACAGCTGGAAGAGTGTCTGGGTGAGGTGGTCCATCGGCCTCTTACAACACAGACGGAGACTGCAGTCGCGCAGTCTCCTCCATAGGCACCCGGGTAGCGGCAGGGGCCATGCCGATCGGTTCCACCCAAGTCGCCGATCTGCGGACGGGCCGCGGATCGGCGTATCGGCCGACGGCAACCAACTTAGCACGCGGCTGGGGGGTACCGCGACGGCCGGTATGATCGGCCAAATGCCGCCCAACCCCCGATGACCGGCCTCGAGCTGACCCTGCTGATTGCGCTGGTAGCTGCGCTGGTGCTTGGTGCGGTGGCGCACCGTCTCGGAATCCCGCCCATGCTCGGCTACATCGTGGCCGGGCTGGCGGTCGGTCCGGCCACGCCGGGCTTCGTCGCCGGACGCGAGGAGGTCCTCGCGCTGGCGGACGTCGGCGTGGCACTGCTCATGTTCAGCATCGGCCTGCAGTTCAGCATCGCCGAGCTTCGGCTGGCTGGCACGCGCATCCTCGCGGGTGCCCCGGTGCTCGTGGCAACCACTATGGCCATCGGCGCCGGGACCGGGCTCGCGCTCGGATGGGATCTGATCGAGGCGCTCTTCATCGGCGCAGCGGTCGCCATCTGCTCGACGGTAGTGCTGGTCAAGGTTGCCGGCGAGGCCGCACTCCACACCACGACCTACGGCCGGACCGCGCTGGGCATCTCGATCGTCCAGGACCTGGTGACGATCACGCTGGTGGTGGTCCTCTCCGCCATCGGCAGCCGAGCGGAGGAGTCGTTCGAGAGCCTGGTGCTCAGCGGCGCCATCGCCCTCGGGTTCGTGGCGCTCGTCGTCATCGGCGGCTCGCGGGTGCTGCCCAGGCTGCTCGCGTTCATCGCCGGCCTTCGCTCTCGCGAGCTGTTCGTCATCGGCGTGGCCGTCATCGCCATCGGCACCGCCTTCGCCGCCGCGGCGCTCGGCGTGAGCGTGGCGCTCGGGGCATTCGTGGCAGGCCTCGCCCTGGCCGATTCCGACCTCACCGCCAGCGTGCTGGGCGAGATCGTGCCGCTCCGCGAGCTGTTCAGCACCTTCTTCTTCGTGTCCATCGGCGTGCTCCTCCAGCCCGTGGCCATCTTCGAGGCCTGGCCGATCGTGCTGGCGCTGCTCCTGATCATCACCTTCGGGAAGGCCGTCCCGGCCGCGATCCTGGCCACGCTGGACGGCCAGCGGCCGTCATCGGCCCTTCGAGCCGGAGCGCTGGTCGGCCAGAGCGGTGAGTTCAGCTTCGTGCTGGCATCCACCGGCCTGACCCTCGGCGCGGTACGCCCGGATACCTTCAGCCTGGCAATGGGGGCGGTGGTCATCTCGATCCTGACCGCGGAGCCGCTGCTGGCCGGTGCACGACGCCTCGGCGATTGGCTCGACACGCGCGTCGATCGCCCGGAGCTGCCCGGGGACGAGCCTGGCGCCGGGCTCCGACGCCACGCCGTCATCCTGGGCTACGGTCGGGTCGGGCGCTCGGTGGCGCGCGTACTGGAGTCGCGTGGCTTCGCGTGGGTGGCGGTCGAGGGCGACTACGCCATCGCGCGCGAGGCGCGCATCGGCGGCGCACCGATCATCTACGGCGAGGCGGGGACGCAGTCGGTGCTCGACCAGGCGCGCGTCAACGATGCACTTGCGCTGGTGGTCGCGATCCCCGATGCACTGGCCACGCGCCAGGCCATCGTCTACGCGCGAGCGCGCAACCCGCGCGTCGAGGTCGTGGCCCGCGCCCATTCGGAGGCCGAGGAGGTCGAGCTGCGACAGCTCGGCGCGATGCGAGTCGTGGTGGCCGAACGCGAGCTGGGCAACCAGCTGGTCCGCCACGCCCTGCGCCGCTTCGGCGTCAGCGACCGCGAGGTGGCCGCCATCCTCGACGCGCGCCGCTGACGTATCCCGCGCCAGACTCGATGTATCGAGTCGGTTCCGCCGGAGACTCGCGCCAGGCTGCGTTTCCGCGGCACAGCGAGCGTCGGCGTGCACGAGGTGCCCGCCAGCGTGCCGCTTGTGCGTGCGCAGTCTCGAAGTATCGCGGGACTAGCGCGCGACGCAGGGCTGCTGCGCACTTCGCTCGATCTATCGAGTTGAGCCCTCCCAGACCTCGCCGATGCGCTCGACGAGCTCGTCGAGCGAGCTCACCGTCAGCGCCGGTCGCACATCCTCGGGCAGCTCCTGGATGACGCCCCACGGACCGCGGCGCAGCCAGACGGCGCGCATGCCGGCATGGAGGGCCGGCACGACGTCGTTGTCGACCCGGTCGCCCACGTATGCGACGGACCCCGGATCGGGGTCGCCCATCAGCTCGAGACACCGATCGAAGAAGGCGGGCAGCGGCTTGGCCACCCCGAGCGACTCGCTCATGGCCATGATCTCGACGTCGACGCCGATGGACCGCAGCTCCGCCGATCGCGAGGCCGGCTGATTGGCGACGACGGCAACCTCATGGCCGGCGCTACGCAGCCCGGCGATTGCGTGCAGCGCATCGGCGTAAAGGTCGGAGGAGATGAAACCGCCGTACGCGGCTTCGATCGCCGGCAGGCGTCCTTCCCAGTCATCGACTCCGAAGATCGGGAAGACGTCGCGGTGCTCGCCACCGCGGGCGATCACCGCGCCGAGCGCCGCCAGGAAGGTGAGCCGCGGGACGCCGAGCTCATCGGCCCACAGCGACCAGATGCGGGTCTCATCGATGAGGGTCTCGCCGACGTCGAGGCAAACCCATCGGCCGTTCGAGTCCACGCACCGATGCTAGACGGATGAGCCCCGGGCCGGATGCGGTTCCAGCCCGGGGCTCGCCGGTTACGCCGTGCTTGGGTCTACGGGATCTCGTTCACTCGGTCCGTGCCGGGAGGCGAGACCGGGCTGAACTCGGTGAGGTAGTTGACGAACTCGTCGAGGTCGATTCCGCCGCCGATGCGGAGGGCGGGATCGATCTCCCGGAAGGTCGTGAAGTTGTCGCCACCGTCGGCGAGGAAGTTGTTGATCGTCACCGTGTAGGTGGCGCTCGGGTCGAGAGCCGCACCGTTGATCATCACGTTGGACACGGTGATGGCGGTGCACCCGGCAATCAACTCGCCAGGATCGTCTGGATCGGGCACCTGCTCGATCGTCCTCGACAGGTCGTACGTGAGCCCCTCGGACACGCCGAGGTGCAGGAAGGGTCGGCTCGCGCCGATCGGCTGACACTGCTCCTCGAGCACCGACTGGATCTGCGCACCCGTCATCGGGATGGTCATCAGGATGTTGCTGAACGGCTGCACGTTGAACGCCTCGGCATAGGTGATGACGCCGGCATCGAGATCGGCTCGGATGCCGCCGGGGTTCATCAGCGCGAGGACCGCCCCGTTGGGCTGGGTCGCCCAGAGCTGGGCATCGGCGATGAGATTGCCGAGGTCGGACTCGGCGCCGCGATCCTCGCTGCCGCTTGCCGTCTTGGCCCGGGTGATCGGTGCGGTCGCCTCGCCCACTGCGACGCTGCCGACCTCCTCGGCCAGCGGCGCCCACTTCTCGATGACCTTCATCACGTTGCGGTCGGGCCGCACGTCCTGCGTGACGATGTGGTTCTCGGCGGTGACCTCGTCGCGAATGACCTCGCCGGTGGCCCTGTCGATGCGGAGATTGACTTCCGAGATGACGCGGCCGAACGAGTAGGCGCTCGTCACGTGCCGCGGGTTGCCAGCCGGATCAGCGAAGACGCAGTTGTACGGCTGGTGGGTGTGGCCGCTGATGATCGCGTCGATCTCCGGGTCGAGCCGGCTCTGGATCCCGACGATCGGGCCGGAGACGCCGATGCACGAGTTGAGGTCCGCAATGTCGGACGGGTTGGCACCCTCGTGGATCAGCACCACGATCGCCTCCACGCCCTGCGCCTTCAGCTCGGGCACCAGGGCATTCGCGGTTTCCGCCTCATCGAGGAAGCTCCATCCCTCGATGCCTGCCTGGGCAACCAGCGTCGGCGTCGCTTCGAGGGTCATGCCGATGAAGCCGACCTTGACGTTCTCGACCGTGGTGATCCAGTACGGGGGAAGGACGGTGTCTCCGGTTTCGTCGTTCACCACGTTCGCGGCGAGCCACGGGAAGTCGGCGCCCTCGTACGGCTCGTTCGGGAAGTAGCAGCCGTCGACCGGATGGCAGCCGCCGTTCTGCATGCGAAGCAGCTCGGTCACGCCCTCGTCGAACTCGTGGTTGCCGACGCTCGACACGTCGAGGCCCATGGCGTTGAGCGACTCGACCGATGGCTCGTCGTGGAAGAGCCCGGAAAGGAACGGGCTGCCGCCGATCAGATCGCCGGCGGCCACGGTGAGGGTGTGCTGCGCCCCCTGCGAGAGCTGCTTCAGGTGCGTGGCCAGGTAGGCGGCGCCTCCGGCAGGCATGTCGAGCGCGGTCCCGGGCGTCGTCGCCTCGAGGTGGCCGTGGTAGTCGTTGAACGCCAGGAGCTGCACCTCGACGGTCTGACCCGGCGGTCTCTCCGGCTTGGCCGCAGCGGCGGGCAGGGCAACCGCGAGGGCAATCACCGCGGTGCTCATGAGAACAAGGAGTCTTCGCATGGTGACCCGCTTCATCGCGAGCACCTCCGAGGGTCAAACGACATGTCGTCATCTCCTGTGGGTGATCAACGCGATCGCGGCCGATACCGGGCACGAAGCACCGGACCGTCGACGCTCAGGCGAAAAGCGTACCCCTCCGTGTCCACCGAAGGGCTGCCCGGCCTCAGCGGTCGCGGTCACCCTCAAAGAGCCCGCCCAGCACGTCGCCGATGCCGCCGCCGGACTTCGAGCCGGCGCCGGATCCCTTGCCGAAGCTGTCGAGGATGTCGCCGATGTCCGGGTTCTTCGAGCGCGCGTCCCGCTTCTCGCGGTTCAGCAGGTCGCCGATGTCGTCGAGGCTGAAGCCGCCCGTCCCGCCACCTCCGGAGGCCTTGCCACGCTTGCCGAGCATGCCCATCACGATCGGCGCGAGGAGCGGCAGCAGACGCATGATCGTGCTCATGTCGAGTCCGCTCTTCGCGCTCAGCGCCTGCGCCATCGGCTCCTGCCGATCACCAAGCGCGTGGTCCAGGATGCCGCTGCCGTTCGTCGTGCGTGGGCCGAGCTGCGCGCTCCCGTTGAGGTACTCGGAGAGCTGGTCGATGATCGATCCATCGTGGTCCTGGGCAATCGCCTGTTTCAGGCCGTCGCCGCGTTCGGCATCGGCGCTCAGCGCGGCAAGGAGCGCGGGGACCGCGGACTGGATCGCCTGGCGGGTCTGACTCTCATCGGCGTCAATCCGCTGGCTGATCTGGTCGGCATGGCTGTCGAGCAGCTGGTTCAGTGAGTCGGTCAGTTCGGCCACGGGGTCACCTCTTGAGGTTGTGGCTCGGGGGGCGGGAATCATACCGCCGAGTCGCCTGAATGACGCTCGCCGCGTCATCGGCTCGCTCATTGCGGCCATCGAGGAGGCCGATGATCGGCGCATGACGCCGCATCACCGTCCCGCACCATTGGTGGCACTCGTGGCCGGGGTGAGCCTGAGCCTGTGGCTCGTGGTCAGCGCGGGCGTCCGCACCGCCACCACCCACCCGATACAGCTGTCCGAGCCGCCGACGAATGCCGCCACCCTGACCTCCGAAGCCTCGCCGATGCCGAGCCCCGGACCGGCCCTGATGATCGAGGTCCGCTGAGTCAGTGGTAGTCCGCCACCGGGCGTAACAGCCAGGACGTGGCTACGCCTGCTTCACCCCGGCGACCAGGTTCTCGACCGATGGCTTGGCGTCGCCGAACAGCATCGCCGTCTTCTCGTTGCTGAACAGCGGGTTCGGGATGCCGGCGAAACCGGTGCCGCGACCGCGCTTGAGCACGATGACGTTCTGCGCCTGGTCGACGTTGAGGATCGGCATGCCAGAGATCGGCGAGCCCTCCTCGCGCGCCAGCGGGTTCACGACGTCGTTGGCGCCGATGACGAGCGCGACGTCGGTATCGGCGAAGTCGTCGTTGATCTCGTCCATCTCCTTGAGCCGGTCGTAGGGCACGTTGGCCTCCGCCAGGAGGACGTTCATGTGCCCCGGCATGCGGCCGGCAACGGGATGGATGGCGAACTGCACGTCGACGCCCTTGCTGATGAGCAGGTCCATCAGCTCGCGCACCGGGCCCTGCGCCTGCGCGACCGCCATGCCGTATCCCGGCACGATCACCACGCGCTTGCCGTACGCCATGAGCACCGCGGCATCCTCGGCGCTGATCTCGCGCAGCTGCTCCTCGCCCTCGCCGGCCGCGGCCGCTTCCCCGCCGGTTCCGAAGCCGGCGAACAGGACGTTGACCAGCGACCGGTTCATTGCCCTGGTCATCAGCTGGGTCAGGATCGTGCCCGAGGCGCCGACCAACGTTCCGGCGATGAGCAGCGCGTAGTTGCTGAGCACAAAGCCGGTGGCGGCCACCGCGATGCCGGTATACGCGTTGAGCAGGCTGATGACGACCGGCATGTCGGCACCGCCGATCGGCATGGTGAGCTGGACGCCCAGGATGAGCGCCAGGACCACGAACAGGAGGAACAGCGGCGTGCTCGGCTCGATAACCGCCACGTAGACGGCGAGACCGATGAGGACAAGGAACAGCAGCCCGGTGACGATCTGAGAGCCCGGATAGCGAACCGGACGCGAGGCGATGACGCCCTGGAGCTTGCCCCACGCCACGATCGAGCCGGTGAGCGAAACGGAGCCGATGATCGCGCCGAGGAGCGTGGCGATGATGAACGCCAGCGGCAGCAGCTCGCCGGGATGAAGCTCCTGGTCGCGCAGGAACTCGACCACCGCCACGAGCGCCGCGGCGCCACCACCGGCGCCGTTGAAGATGGCGACCATCTGCGGCATGGCCGTCATCGCCACACGCTTGGCGCTGAACCAGCCGATGACCGCGCCGATGGCGCCGCCGACGATGATGATCCACCAGTTGCCGAACATGCCGGGATCGGCTTCGGGGCTGGTGGCATCGTGCGTGAAGAAGGTCCACAGGACGATGAGCGTCATGCCGGCCGCGCCGAGGAGGTTGCCGGTGCGCGCGGTCTTCGGGCTGGCGAGGAATTTGAGCGCGAAGATGAAGGTGACGCTGGCGACCAGCCAGACGAGGAACGTCAGGATTTCGAGGGTGCTCATCTAGCCGCGGCCCCCGCCCCGACCCTTGAACATCTCGAGCATCCGATCGGTCACGACGAAGCCGCCGACGACGTTGATCGTGCCGAGGATGACGGCGACGAGTGCGAGCACGATGGCGATCGGCCCGTGCGCGGTCGAGGCGACCAGCATCGCGCCAACCACAATGACGCCGTGGACGGCATTCGCGCCGCTCATGAGCGGAGTGTGGAGCATGGTCGGCACCTTCGAGACGACCTCGTAGCCGACGAACGCGGCCAGGACGAGGATGAAGAGCGCCGACAGCAGCTCAAAGGCGGTGAGCTCCATATCGGTCTATGAATCCTTCTTTTCGGACGCCGCCGGTGCGGCGGCCGTATCGGTCTTTTCGGTGCTTTCGGTCTTCGCTGGCGCGACCTCGATCCCCAGCGCCTTGGCCGTCGCCTCGTGGACGACCTTGCCGCCGTGGGTGATGGTCGCGCCCTTCGTGATCTCGTCGTCGAAGTCCAGCTCCAGCTTGCCGTCGCTGACGAGGTGCTTGATGAGCGTCTGGAGGTTCTTGGCGTACATCTGGGTCGCGCTGCCCGGCATCGTGGCCGGCAGGTTGGTGTAGCCGACGATCAGGACGTCGTGCTTGACGACCTCCTTGTTTGGCTCGGTGCCCTCGACGTTGCCGCCCATCTCGGCCGCCATGTCGATGATCACGCTGCCCGGCTTCATGCTCTTGACCATCTCATCGGTCACCAGCTTCGGCGCCGGGCGACCCGGGATGAGGGCGGTGGTGATGACGAAGTCCGCTTCCTTCACGCGTTCGGCGATGAGCTCCGCCTGGCGGCGCTTGTAGTCGTCACTCATCTCGGTCGCGTAGCCGCCGGCGGTCTCGGCCTTGGCCTTCTCCTCCTCGGTCATCTCGACCTCGATGAAGGTTCCGCCAAGGCTCTGGACCTGCTCCTTCACGACCGGCCGCACGTCGGTGGCCTCGACCACGGCGCCGAGTCGCTTCGCGGTGCCGATGGCCATCAGTCCGGCGACTCCCGCGCCCATGACGATCCCGCGCGCAGGGCGGATGGTCCCGGCCGCGGTGGTCAGCAGCGGGAAGAACTTCGGCAGGCGCTCGGCGGCCATGAGGACGGCCTTGTAGCCGCCCACCGTCGCCTGACTGGAGAGCGTGTCCATCGACTGCGCCCGTGTGATGCGAGGGATGGCGTCCATGCTGATGGCGGTCACGCCGCGCGCGGCCAGCTTCTGTGCCAGCTCCGGCTTGGCGAGGGTGCCGAGGGTGCCGATGAGGACGGTTCCCTCCTTCAGCATCTCGATCTCTTCGTCGGAGGGCCGGCCGACACGGAGGACGACGTCGGCCTGGCCATAGAGCGCGGCAGCGTCGGGGACGATCGTCGCGCCGGCCTCCTTGTAGGCATCGTCCAGGTTCGACGACGCCTCACCGGCACCGGCTTGAACAAGGACCTCCATGCCATCGGCGACGAGCTGGCCGGCGATCTGTGGCGTCAACGCGACGCGGGTCTCGCCTTCGGCGGTCTCGCGTGGGACAGCGATCTTCATCAGGGCAGTTCTCTTGGCGAAGGGCATTCACACCGCGAACCGCCGCAGCTCCTGTCCGAGGGCGCATGGCGGTTCGGGAATCAGAGTCTAGCAGGGAGCCGGCCCGCCTTCACGAGCCCCGTGATCGGATCTGATCAGGTGAAGTTTTGTTAACCGGACAATGCTCTCGGGCCGAGTCGAAGCGCCGGAATGTGGGCAAAGCTCGCATCTAGTGGTCACATCGTCAGGCCACCCCTCGGGCAAGCGGTCGACTCTGGGCGAGCGACCGGTCGCGCTCATAGCGATCTACTGGTCGGCTTGGTTGGACCCGCCGCTGCAAGGGCCGTGAGAAGAATCGGCGCCAGAAGGTGTCGGCAAAGTCACGTAGGAGACACCCCACATGCGACGAAAGCTTCTTCCCTTCGTCCTCGGTGGCGCGTTGAGCGTCGCAGCCATTGCGCCTGCAGCGGCCGCACCGCCCACCGCCGTAGTTCTCGGGCCGGGCGGCCTGGTGAATGTCGTCGTTACGGCCGTCGTTGAAAACGTACTGAACGACTCGCTGAACGATGTCGTCGACATCAACGACTCGCTCAACAACGCGCTCCAGAACGTCCTGCAGAACGCGCGGATTCTCAACGGCCTCGAGGTCACGATTCAGGACGTGCTGAACGACCTCAGTGTCAATGTCTCTGACATCAACATTGAGGTCCTGGAGAATGGCGACATCGTCGTCACCGTTCTCGGCACCGGCGGGATCATCGACACGATCACCCTGACGTAACCGCTCCAAGAGGAAAGCCGCCAGGGCAACCTGGCGGCTTTTCTGTTTCCGCAGGCAAGGTCCCTTCATATTTCGTGATACGATTGACTC
Source organism: Candidatus Limnocylindria bacterium (assembly GCA_035759945.1). Lineage (GTDB taxonomy): Bacteria > Chloroflexota > Limnocylindria > QHBO01 > QHBO01 > JACDBZ01. Next base: position 19,510 of record DASTTX010000136.1, read on the forward strand.
GTGTCACGATCCAGGCGGGAAGCGCTCACGAGCGCTGAGCTCCGGGCGCTGGCCGACTTTCGGTATCAGGTGCGACGATTTCTCCGATTCTCCGAGGCGGCCGCGCGAGACGCTGGCCTCGAGCCACAGCAGCACCAGCTCCTCCTGGCCAGCGCAGCGGCCGCGGACGGCGATCCCCTCACCGTCGGTCAGCTCGCCGAACGGCTCCAGCTGCGCACGCACTCGGTAGACGAGCTCATCACCCGCGCGGAATCGAACGGCCTCGTGCGACGAAAGCGAAGCGCCGATGACCGTCGCTATGTGATGGTCGAGCCGACCGCCAAAGGCCGCCGCGCACTTGATCGGCTGGCCGATAGCCATCGAGCGGAGCTGCGGGCGGCAGCGGCCGGCCTGACGCAGGCGCTCGCCACCATCGGCGGCGTCCCATCGGTCGAGCCATGACAGCAATCACCGAACCGCGGCTGCGCGAAGCGACGACGCACCTGGGCGACTTCGTCGCCGATCGGCGCCTGCTGCTCATCGGCGCCATGGCGATCGTGGTCGGCGCGCTCGGTGCGGTCGTCGCCCTGGTGCTGCTGCGACTCATCGACTTCATGACGAACCTGTTCTTCTT
>DASTTX010000137.1:0-23915 GCA_035759945.1 Candidatus Limnocylindria bacterium
CAGCGAGGCGCCGCAGGCCGGCAAGACGACCGCGCTCTCCGCGCTCGTGGACTTCCTGCCGGAGGACACCACCGGCATCTTCGTGCGCGGTTGGTGGGAGGAGTACGACTGGCTCGACGAGATCCCCGCCGGCACTGGCTACCTCCTCATCAACGAGATGAGCGACCACCTGCCGATCTACGTCTGGGGCCGCGCCGCGCGCGGCGCGCTGATGCTCGCCGGCAAAGGCTGGGGACTGGGCGCCACGATGCACGCCGATTCGCTTCCCGAGGCGCTTGCCACCTTCCGCCAGGAGCTTGGCGCGACCGATGCGGACCTCGCCGGCCTCACCATCTATCTCCAGTATTCGGCCTACGCCACGCCGGCCGGCATGTACCGCCGTGTCGAGGAGGCGTGGCACCTTCGCCTCGACGATGCCGGCGCGCTCGCGCCGGTGCGGCTCGGCGCCATCGAGGGCGCACGCAGCCCGAGCCTGACCGGTGCCCAGCGGCTGCCATCGCCGCCGATGTTGCCGGGCGACGGCGGTCGATCGGTCCGGCCCTTCGTGCATGATCCGGACGCCTACGCCGTGCTGGCGGCCAGCCTGGGAGTGAGCGCTGACGCGCTCGAGGCGGAGCTCGACGATCGGTCTGCCTTCCTGGAGGATCTCGCCCAGCGCGGTGTGTGCGATCCGCCCTCGGTTGCCGCGGCCATTCGCTCGTACGCCGAGCGCTGATCCCCGCAAGCGGCCGTCGACTGGTGCCGCGTGGCGGAGTGGTAGGCTCAGGTCGTGATGGCCAGTGGGGATCGACCGAATGACACGACCCTTGGCGAGCTGCGCGCGGCCGGCTACCGCAGCCGCAGCGTCAAGGAGGAGATGCGGGCCAACCTGCTGGCGCGCATCCGTGACGGCCAGCCATTCCTGCCGGGCATCCTGGGCTACGACGAGACGGTCCTCCCTCAGCTCGAGAACGCGATCCTGGCCGGCCAGGACGTCATCCTCCTCGGCGAGCGCGGCCAGGCCAAGTCGCGCATCGCGCGCAGCCTCATCGGCCTGCTGGATCCGTGGCTGCCGTATCTCGGCGGCACCGAGCTGCATGACGACCCGCTCCACCCGGTCTCGCCGCTGGCGCGCCAGATCGTCGCCGACGAGGGCGACAACGCGCACATCAGCTGGTGGGCCGCCGAGGACCGCTACAGCGAGAAGCTGAGCACGCCCGACATCAGCATCGCCGACCTGATCGGCGAGGTGGACCCGGTCAAGGTCGCCGAGGGCCGCTACCTGTCCGACGAGCTCACCATCCATTACGGGCTGCTGCCGCGGACGCATCGTGGCATCTTCAGCCTCAACGAGCTCCCCGACCTGGCGGAGCGCATCCAGGTCGGCCTGCTCAACGTGATGGAGGAGCGCGACGTCCAGGTGCGCGGCTATCGCGTCCGCCTGGAGCTCGACCTCTTCGTCATCGCCAGCGCGAACCCGGAGGACTACACCAGCCGCGGGCGCATCATCACGCCCCTGAAGGACCGATTCGGCGCGCAGATCCGGACGCACTACCCCGAGGAGGCGCCCACCGAGATCGCCATCATGGAGGCAGAGGCCGCCGCGTTCGACGCCGATACATCGGTGCCGATCGAGGTGCCGGGCTTCATGAAGGAGGTCGTCGCCGAGCTCTCGCAGCTGGCCCGCCGATCCAGCGAGGTCAGCCAGCGATCCGGCGTCAGTGTTCGCGTCACGATCGCGAACCACGAGACGCTCGGGGCCGCGGCGCTCAAGCGCGCGGTGCGCCTGGGTGAGCCTTCAGCCGCGCCCCGCATCAGCGACCTCGGCGCGGTGGTCGCGTCGACCGCGGGCAAGATCGAGCTCGAGACGCTCGGTGACGAGACCCGCGAGGACCGAGTGGTCGAGAAGCTCGTCGCGCGCGCGGTCGTGAACGTCTTCAATCGGCACTTCGCACTGTCCGAGCTGGCGCCATTGATCGAGCGCTTCGAGGAGCAGGCGCTCGAGGCCGAGGTCGGTGAGTTCGTGCCCTCCAGGGCGCATGTCGAGCTCGTGGCGGCGGTGCCGGAGCTGGCCGGCGCCATCGGCCGCCTCGACACCGGCGAGTCGCCGGCGGGCATCGCATCGGCCACCGAGTTCGTCCTGGAGGGCCTGCACCTCAACCGCCGCCTGAACAAGGAGCGGCGCGGAGGCGGCATTCGCTACGCACGCTGAGCCGCCGACGGTGGTGGCTCGATGCGACGTGACCGGTACCTTTGGCCCATCCCCGGGCCACCCGCTGCGACCTAGGCTGCGCTGACCGAGAACTCGCGCCCCAGGGATGGACGCCACAACTCATGGTGCTCAGCGGGGGAAGCCTCGCTCGGGAACGACCCGTGCGGTGGGGAGCCCTGCCACTCGTCCTTTCGTCGCTTGCCCTGGCCGTCGTCATCGCGCTCGCCGCAAACGGCGCGCTGGGCGGCTCGGTCGTCCGCGTCCTGGCCGCGGCGGCAGCCACGATTGTCATCGCCGGTGGCTGGCGCCGTGCCAGCGGGCGTGATCGGGCGGTCCGCAGCTGGATCGGCGTGGCGGTCGTCGTCTGGTTCGTGTCCGAGCTCGGACGCGGGTTCGCCGTCATCACCGGCCAACCGAGCCAGATCGCCGATCTCGGCGTGGTCGGGCTGGCGGTCGGGGCAATCGGCACCTTCGTGTGCGCGGCGCACGGGCGCATGCGACGCGTCGACGAGGCAGCGTTGTATCTCGACGCGGCCGCCATCTTCTTCGGGCTCGCCGGCGCCGTCATCGTCATCGGCTCCGGATGGATCGACGACGCCGAAGGGATCGCAGTGATGGTCCATGCGGCGTTCTTCGTCGGCATCCTGGCCGCGACGCTTGCCCTCGACGTCGCCACTCGGGTGCCGCTGCGACCGACCGGGGCCTGGGAGCTGCTCGGTGGGCTGGCGCTCGGCGCGGTTGGCTACGTCGGCCTTCTCGCCGTCGGCGGTGGAGGGATGGGCTCGCCCGTCCTCCACCTGATCGTCGCCACGGGCGCGCTGCTCGTCGGTCACGGCGGGGCGGCGTGGAGCTCGGAGGAGGACAGCTCGCCGATGTACCACTCCATCACCGCGTGGCTGCGAGCCCTGGTTCCGCTGGGCAGCGCCGTCGTCACCGGCGCGGTGGGGGTGACGCTCATCAGTCAGCCCGGGCTGGTCACCGGCGTCCTGCGCGACGCGACGGCCGGCGCCATGGGCGTGGTCGTGATTGCCGCCATCGCGCGCCAGACGATCCTGCTGGTCGACCGCGAGCAGATCATCCGCCGCGAGCGCCACCTGACCGATGAGCTCACCGTCGCCGAGGCCCAGTACCGATCCGTGGTCGAGCGCGTGCCAGGCGTGGTCTACGTCGCCGAAGCGGGCCAGCACGGACGGTGGCACTTCGTCAGTCCCAAGATCGAGGACCTGCTCGGCTACACCGCCGACGAATGGACCTCCGATCCGACGCTGTGGATGAGCCGCATGCACCCCGCCGACCGCGATCGGATGATCGTGGCCGAGACCGAGGACTCGGAGCGCGCCGAGGCCAAGGGACGCTGGGAGTACCGGCTCATCGCCCGCGACGGACGCGTGGTGTGGGTCATCGATGACGAGGCGGTCGTCGCGCGCGACCCCGACGGGCATCCGACCATGGTCCAGGGCATCCTGGTCGACATCACCGATCGCAAGGATCTCGAGGACCAGCTTCGCCATCAGGCACTGCACGATCCGCTGACCGGCCTGCCGAACCGGGTCCTCTTCGTCGATCGTCTTGCCCACGCCCTCGTTCGGCGCGGGCCGAAGGACACCGGGCTGGCGGTCCTGTTCGTCGACCTCGACGACTTCAAGGAGATCAACGACACGCTCGGCCACGCCGTCGGCGACGAGCTGCTGCGCCTGGTCGGCGCCCGGCTCTCGGCTGTCCTGCGACCAGCCGATACCGCCGGCCGCCTCGGCGGCGACGAGTTCGCCTTCCTGCTCGAGGAGGTCCGGACCGAGGACCTCGAGCACATCGCCGATCGGATCCTGCGCGCCCTGGCGGAGCCGTTCGATCTGAACGGTCGCAGCGCCACGCTGAGCGCGAGCATCGGCATCGCCACCCGCGACCGCCTGGCCGTCGGCGCCGCGTCGGCCGAGGTCGCCGATGAGCTGCTGCGTGACGCCGACACGGCCATGTACGCGGCGAAGTCGCTCGGCAAGGGCCGCGTCCGCGTGTTCGATCGCCGCATGCACGAGCCCGTCGCCCGGCGGCGTGCCCTGCGTCACGCCCTGGAGGGTGCGCTCGACGGCGATGACCTGACGCTCGAGTACCAGCCGATCGTCGACATGCGCACGGGGCGCACGACCGGCCTCGAAGCGCTGGTGCGCTGGAACCACCCGCAGCTCGGCCGGCTCATGCCGGCCGACTTCGTGCCGCTGGCCGAGGAGAGCGGGCTGATCGGGCGGCTGGGGACGTGGGTCGTGACGCGTGCCTGCCGCGACCTCGCGCAGCACTCGACCGTCGTCTCGGTCAACGTGTCGGCGCACCAGCTCGGGTCGGGCGATCTGCCGCGCTTCCTGGAGGCCGCGCTGCGCGAGTCGGGCATGGCGCCCGAACGGCTGATGATCGAGCTGACCGAGAGCACCCTCGCCTCGGCCGGGGCGGGCGCCGAGACCGAGCTGCAGCGCATCCAGGCGCTCGGCGTGCGCATCGCGCTCGACGACTTCGGTTCGGGCTACTCGTCGCTCGAATACCTCGGCCGCCTCCCCATCGACGTGCTGAAGATCGACCGATCCCTGGTCGAGCGCGTCCACCTGGAGCCGCAGCGCCAGGAGGTGCTGCGCGCCATCGGCCACATCGCGCGCAAGCTGAAGCTGGCCACCATCGTCGAGGGCGTCGAGCACGAGGCCCAGCGCGACACGTTGCTCGAGCTCGGCTTCCGCGAGGCGCAGGGATTCCTCTTCTCGGCGGCCGTGCCCCTGGACGACGCGATGCCCGTGCGCGCGGAGCGCCGCGCCTCCTAGAGAGCGATCGCCTGTAGACCGTCAGGCGGTGGCGCCCTCCATGCCATCGGCGAACGAGCGCGCGGCTGCCGGCGCAGCGGTGGACGGCCAGTAGCCATTCGCACGCCTCGCGAGCGCGACCGACGCGTAGGTGAGGACGAGTGCGTTCACCGGGTGGAGCGCCGCGACCAGGCTCAGCCCGAACCACTGATTCAGGTGGACCAGCATGCCCTGCACGAGCAGGAGGCCGAGGACACCGAAGGTGAGCCGCTTCTCGGGAACGCGCCCGACGAAGGTCGACAGGATGAGCAGCCCGGTCAGCAGTCCGATGACGTGCGCCATGTTCCGATGCAGCTCGATGTTGCTTGCGCCGACGAAGACGAACATGCCGGCGAAGAAGACCTGGACGCCAAGGGCGACCACGTAGGCCCACGCGAGGACCGGGAAGGCGCGCGAGCGGGCGAAGGTGCGGATCACGGGCGGAATTCCTCCATGCGAAGGGAGAGGTTTGCGGCGCCCATGCTCGGATCGTCAGCGTCTGTCGACATCCGACGTGCGTGCTGCGCTCGGCCCCTCCCTTTGACGTAGCTGCCCACCGGCGAACCGCCGGGGCGGGCGCCGAGATACAGCTGCAGCGCATGCCGATGCGGGCGGAAGGCCGCGCCTCCTGGTCGCCTAGAACGCGAGCGCCAGCAGCTCGGCGAAGACCGCCTCGACGTCCACCTCGATCCCGTGGCGCCCGAACCAGGCCGCCACGTTGGCGACGTCGCGATGGAGGAGGTCCGGTGCGTCGGCATTGGTGATGAACTCGACCGCCTGGGGCAGGTCGATCAGCACCATCCGCCCGTTCCACCACAGCAGGTTGTAGGCGGAGAGGTCGCCGTGGACGACGCCCGCGGCGACCAGCGCCCGCACGGAGCCGAGCAGCTGCTGCCAGGCCGATGCCGCATCGGCTCGTGAGAGTCGAGCGTTGGCCAGCCGCGGTGCAGCGCGGTCGACGTCGCCGATGAACTCCATGAGGACGCCATCGGCCGTTCGTTCCACGGGGTACGGCACCGAGGCGCCGGCGTCCCAGGCTCGCTGCAGCATGGCCAGCTCCTGAACCGGCCACATGCGGTGCACGAGGTCCTGGCCGTGATCGGTGTGGGTCTCTACGGCGCGCCGGTCGCGGCTGCTGAGGTACCAGCCGGCCGAGTAGGCCGACGTGTTGCGATACGTCGTGCTGTGCGCGAAGCCGAGCGCCCGAAGCTCGCCCTTGCCGGGCCGCCTGGGCCGGTAGCGCTTGTGGGCCAGGAGGACGCGCGAGCCGCCGGCATACCGCCGCTCGACGACGAATACCTCGGCCTCCTTGCCCGTCTTCAGCGTCCCCAGCGGCCGGTCGTCGTACGGCTCATCGACGAGCCACGGCGGAGCCGGACGCGGACGCGCAAGTGAAGGGTGCAACTGATCGCTCCGAGAGTGGGGATGGCCCGACCCTCGGAGGCCGCGGAGGTTTAGCTCCGGGCGGGCAAGGCGTCGGGAGGACGGGTTCGCATGACTCTCATGACGGGTCCTCCTTCTCGTTCCCAGCGATGGCGGTTGCTGCGCGCACTATGCCCGCGTCGGCAGCCCATGGCAAGAGCTCGTGGCGTGCGGCGATGGATCGCCACGCTCGGTGGCATACGGAATGCTTTTGGCGTCGGCGTTGCAAACCCTCAACGACGACATCAACGAGCCAATGTCAGCGACCGTGCCTCACGCGATCGAGCGGCCGTCCACGAGACGGCCGCTCGTGCTGGTGGCCGAGGACTCCGGCGACATGCGCTCGCTGCTCACGGACGTGCTCGAGTCGGAGGGCTGCGAGGTCGTGGCGGTCCCGTCCGGCGCGCGGGCGCTATCTGCCATGGCCGAACGCCGGCCCGACCTCGTCATCACCGACCTGTTCATGCCCGGCATGTCCGGATTCGCGTTGCGCGCGCTCATGCTCAAGCGGCCGGACCTGTCCGCCATTCCGGTCATTGTGCTGTCTGCCTACTGGCATCGCCCCAGCGAGACACTCGAGGTTGCGGATGTCATCACCAAGCCGATCAACATCGACCGGCTGGTCGACAGCGTGCGTCGCCTGATCCCCGCGGTGAGGACCGAGAGCGCCTGAGGCACCGCCCGCGGTGCCTAGGGGATCCCCAGGCGCGCGGCGCCCCACCCCGGGAACGTGTCGTCGTTGGCGGGGAAGGTGAGCTCTTCATCGAACCCAGCGTCCTCATCGGCGGGAGCCGCGACGTCGCTCCACGCCGACGAGGGTGGGTCGTTCCGGACTCCTGCGCCGCCGAAGCCAACCGCCGGCGCGGCCGTGTGGTCGACGTCCCTGGCTGGTCCCTGCATCGGCTTCCCCCCAATGGCGCATGTCCGGTGACACGGCAGAAATGCAGCCGCCATGCCAGACACCTGCGCGTGGCGCAAGGAATGCACTGGCGTCTCGAATCACCCGCCAATCAGACTGGAGCCATCGCCGTGCGCCGCCTCCTCGCGCCGCTATTTGCCATCCTGCTCGTCCTCGCCGCATGCGAGTCGGACACGGAGACGTCGCCCTCTGGACCAGAGCCATCGGACGCCGCCTCCGCCCCGGCCAGCCCGTCGGCGGAGCCTTCCGCCTCCGAGGCACCCGTCGCGGGACCGACGATGACTGACGAATCGCTCGGCGTGGAGGTCGCTGCTTCGGGCCTGACCGAGCCCACTGCGCTGGCGTTCATCGGTGCGGACGAGTACTTCGTCACCGAGAAGAGCACCGGCGAGGTGCATCACGTGGTGAGCGGCGACATCGGTGAGCCGGTGCTCGACCTTGCCGTCAACTTCTTCGACGAGCGCGGCCTGCTCGGCATCGCCCTGCATCCCGACTTCGAAAGCAACGGCTACGTGTACCTGTACTGGACGGCCAGTGGCGAGGGCGAGGGCGACGACGGACTGCTGGGCCCGGATACCGACGACGAGTTCACGTTGCCCGACCTGGGCAATCGGGTCGATCGCTTCACCTGGGACGGCGAGCAGCTCACCTGGGACATGAACCTGGTCCAGATGCGCAGCAACACCCTCGACACCGATACCTCGGGCCGCATCCGGGGCAACCACGACGCCGGGCCGATCGTGTTCGGGCAGGACGGCAAGCTCTTCATCATCAACGGCGACCAGAACCTGCGCGGCCAGTACCAGAACCTGACCGACGGGCCGGCGCCGGACGACATGAACTTCACCGGCGTGATATTGCGTCTCAACGATGACGGCAGCGTCCCGGAGGACAACCCGTTCTACGACGTCGGCGCCGAGATGGGCGGCGAGGCCGGCGAGAACGTCCAGATGACGTGGGCCTACGGCATCCGCAACAGCTTCGGCCTGGCGGTGCACCCCGAGACCGGAGACCTGTGGGAGACCGAGAACGGTGACGATAGCTGGGACGAGGTCAACGTCTTCCCCGCCGGCTCGAACTCGGGCTGGATCCAGCTCATCGGCCCGCCGGAGCGCTTCGACGAGTTCCGGCAGATCGAGACCGAGTCGGAGGATGGCCTGGACAATCCGGACTTTCCGCCGGACCAGCTCGCTGCGAGCGCGGACGAGGCGATGACCCGCTTCTTCGAGCTCGAGGGCAGCACCTACCGGCCGCCGGCCTTCGCCTGGAAGTTCCCGCCCGCGGTGACCTCCATCGCCTTCGTGACCGATGACGCTCTCGGCGAGTCGTCGGCCAACACCGCCTGGCTGGGCACGGTCCTGACCGACAGCCTGCTGCGCTACCCGCTGGCCGAGGACGGATCGGGCTTCGACTTCGGCGATGACCAGGGGCTCGCCGATCTCGTGGACGACAACGCGCAGAAGGGCGACCTCGGCGAGAGCGCGGCGTACGTGGTTGGCACCGGCTTCGGGGTGGTGACCCACATCGTGCCCGCGCCGGACGGGCTTCTCTACGTGGCCAGCATCAGCAACGGCGCGGTGTATCGCATCGGGCCTGCCGACCAGGTTGGTGGCGGGGAAGCGCCGGCGGGGTCGGCCGCCCCCAGCGGAGACGCCCAGGGCGAGGTGGTCGAGATCACCATCGGCACCGACACCGGCTCGGCCAACCTGTTCGATCCCGGCGAGGTCAGTGTTCCGGCCGGCGCCACTGTCCGGCTGACCTTCACGAACGATGCGACCGTGCCGCACAACCTCACCTTCGATGATCCGATCAACGCGGCGACGGCGGTGACCGTCCAGCCCGGCGCGGAGGAGACCATCGAGTTCACCGCGCCGGAGGCGGGGGAATACACCTTCGTGTGCACCCTCCACCCGGGCATGGAAGGCACGCTCGTGGTCGAGGGCTGAGCCGGCCGGCTGGCACGACGGATGCGAATGCGCCGATGGAACCAACCATGCGGCGGGAGGAATGAATGGCGAGATTCGTGAAGGAGCACGGGCTCAGCCTCGTGCTCGCCGGCCTCTTCATCGGCTCATGGCTGCTTCAGTCGGTCAGCGGCTGGGTCGAGTTCGTGTCCGACCAGCAGGCGCATGGCGAAACCGCACAGCTATGGGGCTCGTCAGGTTATTTCTGGAGCTGGATGCAGGCCACCTTCGAGAACTGGCAATCCGAGTTCCTTCAGCTCTTCGCCATGGTCGTCCTGACCGCATTCCTGATCCACAAGTCGAGCTCCGAGTCTCGAGACGGCGATGAGGAGATGAAGATCGCGATCCTGCGCATCGAGGAGCGCCTCATCGAAATGGACGAGAAGGGCGGCAAGAAGTGAGTCCGGAGAAGAGCTCCAGGGAGAGCGAGGCCGTCAAGGCCGCGGGCCTCGAGCGCGTGAAGCAGCTCATGAAGCAGCACGAGGAGGAGGCGCGGGTCGAGCTCGACGAGCAGTTCGCACAGCAGGTGCCCGGCCACGTCATCTACTTCGTCGCCGTGATCGGCGGAGCCTTCCTCCTCAACATCCTGGTCCTTGTCCTCGTCAGTGGAGGCTGACCGCCCGCTACGCTGGCTCCGCGGACGCTGACTCGGCGGCCGCTGACCCGGCGAGGCGGCCGAGAGCCCTGGAAAGGCGCGGAAGCTCGTCGTCGGCCAGCGCCTGCGCCTGACGCAGCGCGCGCGCCGCGGCCGTCCGATCACCGCGCCGCGCGTAGCGACCCCTCTCGGCTGGGGCAGCGAGGCACGATACGCCGGTCGGTGCGACGAGCCCATCTTCGCGCCGCTCGCCGCTGGCATGGGGATCGCTGATACTTGGGCCGATGTCCCCGCGTTCATGGCTCGCGACGGTCCTCGCCGCGCTCGTCGCGCTGCTGATATTGAGCACCGCGGTCAGCGCGCAGTCGCTGACCGGTGACCAGCGCGTCGTGGACGAGACCGGCGTCATCACCGATGACCAGCGCACCGAGGCGCTCGACGCCATCACCGCCCTCGACGAGTCGCGCAACGTGCAGCTGTGGGCACTCTTCGTCGGAACGACGAACGGGCAGGCGGTCGCGGACTACGCCACCCAGGTCGCCGCCGAGAACGGGCTCGGCGGCAACGACGCCCTGTTCGTGGTGGCGGTCGACGACCGGCGCGACTCGCTGTGGGTCGGCGACCTGCTCGACGCGGTGAGCAACGACGAGATCGATGGCCTCCTCGCGAACGAGGCCGAGCCGCGCCTCGCGGATGGCAACTGGGGCGCCGCGATCGCCGCCGTCGCCGATGGGCTCGATGCCGCGCTCGCCGATGGCGCCGAGCAGCCGGAACCCCAGGAACCCGAGCCCGGCGCGGGCGGGCCGTCCCCGCCATCGGGCGATGGCGGCGACAACCCGCTGCCGCTTCTCATCGCGCTGGCCCTCGTCGCCGGCGGCGCATGGCTGATCTGGAGCTGGTTCCGCGATCGACGCGCCGTTGCGGCAGAGGATCGCGAGCGCACCGGGCGCCTGACGCGTCTCGCCCGCGACGCCAACCGCCTCCTGATCGAGACCGATGAGCTCCTCCGCCACGATCAGCAGGAGCTCGGCTTCGCCGAGGCAGAGTTCGGCAAGGAGGCCGCCGAGCCGTTCCGCGTCGCGCTGGCGGCGGCGCGCCAGGAGCTCCAGGCCGCCTTCCGCGCGCGGCAGCGCCTGGACGACAACGAGCCGGAGGAGCCGCCGGAGCGGGAGCAGCTGCTCAACGAGATCATCGCGCGATGCACCAGGGCGCACGCGCTGGTCGAGGAGCAGACCGAGCGCTTCCGGCAGCTTCGCGACCTGGAACGACGCGCACCCGAGGTCCTCGCCGAGTCGGAGCGTCGAGCGGCAGCGGTTGAGGCGCGCCTGCCCGCCGCCGAGCAGACGCTGGTCACCCTGCAAGCCGAGGCGCCGGGCTCCTCGCGCGCCGTGCACGGCAACGTGGCCGAGGCGCGCAAGCGGCTCGAGATCGCGAGCCGCAGCGCGGCGCAGGGCCGCGCTGCTCTCGAGGGTGCGGACCGAGCCGCAGCGGGCAGGGCAGCGAAGGCTTCCATGGACGCCCTCAACCAGGCCGGCACGCTGCTCGACGCCATCGAGCGCGAGGCCGCTGCGCTCGACGAGGCGCGCGCCGCGCTGGATGGGGCGATGGCCCAGGCGCGCACGGATGTCCAGGCCGCGGCGGACGCCGTCAGGCGCGCGACCGAGACCGACCAGCGCGACGAGCTGACCGCTGCGGAGTCGAAACTTCAGGCGGCGGAAGCCGCGGCGGGCGGAGCCGAGCGCGACACGGTGCATGCCTATCGCCTGGCTCGCGAGGCGGAGGCCGCGGCCGACAAGGTCGTCGCCAGCGTGCGCGAGGGCGAGGAGCGCCGCGCGCGCCAACAGGCCGCGGTCGACGCCGCGCTGCGCGCCGCCGAGCTGCAGGTCGACCGCGCCGAGGAATTCATCGGCACGCGCCGCCACGGCGTCGGTCGTCGCCCGCGCACCTCGCTGTCGGAGGCCGATGCCGCGCTGGCGCGCGCGCGTGAGCTTCGCGACACGGATCCCGACGCCGCGGCGGCCGAGGCCCGGCGCGCCGGCGAGCTCGCCGACGACGCGTACCGTCGTGCGCAGCTCGACTTCGGCGCCGCCGACCAGGCGGGCTACGGCGGCACGGTCGTCATCAACGGGCGCCCCTACGGGATGGGCGGCACCAACGGGTGGGGTGGCGACGTCGGCGGCGCCATCATCGGTGGCATCATCGGCTCCATCCTGAGTGGCGGCGGACGCCGCGGTGGGGGAGGCTTCGGCGGCGGTGGCTTCGGAGGCTTCGGCGGAGGCGGCTTCGGGGGCGGTGGCGGAGGACTCGGTGGGGGCGGCCGGTCCTTCGGCGGAGGATTTGGTGGCGGCGGCGGGCGGGCCCGCGGCGGCGGTTGGTAGGCGGCTTGCTGAAGCTGACCCGGGCAACCACCGGGTAGCGAGGAGATCACATGGCACAGACGACGATCCTGGGGCGCATCGGACAGCTGGTCCGCGCCAACATCAACGCGATGCTGGACAGCGCGGAGGATCCCGAGCGCATGCTCGATCAGCTCGTGCGCGACTTCACCAACAACATCGCGGAGGCCGAGGAGGCCGTCGCCCAGACAGTCGGCAACCTTCGACTGCTCGAGGACGACGCGCGCGAAGCCGAGGCTGCGGCGGCCGACTGGGGGCAGAAGGCGCAGGCAGCCGCGCGACGCGCCGGCGAGATCCGCGGCGAGGGTGGGACCGATGCCGAGCGCTTCGACGAGCTTGCCCGGATCGCCATCCGGCGCCAGATCAGCTTCGAGGAGCAGGTGAAGACGTTCCGCAGCCAGATCGAGCAGCAGACCCAGCTGACCGATCAGCTCAAGGACGGCCTCAACAAGCTGCGCGTCAAGCGCGAGGAGCTGGTCCAGAAGCGCGACGAGCTCGTCAGCCGCGCAAAGATGGCATCCGCCCAGCGCCAGGTCCAGGAGGCGGTGCGCGAGGTGAGCGTCATGGATCCGACCTCGGAGCTCAACCGCTTCGAGGAGCGAATCCGGCGCGAGGAGGCGATGGCCCGCGGAATGCAGGAGGTCGCGGCATCATCGCTGGAGGAGGAGTTCGCATCACTCGACGATGCGGCCACCGCCGCCGAGGTCGAGTCGCGACTCGAGAGCCTTCGGGCGGGGTGATTGCCGCGGATCTTGATTCCGCTCTGGATGCAGGCGAGGAGCGCGTGCCCAACGAACTGTCCCGGGAGTCATCGGCCCTCGACGGCGTGCCGCTGCTTCGCGGTGAGGTGGCCTTCCGGCTGCTCGTGGATGCCGTCGAGGATTACGCCATCTTCCTCCTCGGTCCCGATGGGCGCGTCCTGACCTGGAATCTCGGTGCTCAGCGAATCAAGGGCTACCAGGCGCGCGAGATCATCGGTCAGCACTTCTCCGTCTTCTATACGCCCGAGGAGCGCGAGGCGGGGCGACCGATGCGGCTGCTGGGCTGGGCGGCGGAGCACGGGCGCTTCGAGGACGAAGGCTGGCGCGTGCGCAAGGACGGCACGCGGTTCTGGGCAGACGTGATCGTGACCGCGCTCCGCGACGAGGCGGGCAAGCCGTACGCCTACGCCAAGGTCACGCGCGACATGACGCATCGACGCGAGGCGGAGGAACAGCGGATGGCGCTCCGTGCGGAGCAGCAATCGCGCCTCGCGGCCGAGGAGGCGCTTGCCGCCCGGGATCGGTTCCTGAGCATCGCCTCGCACGAGCTGAAGACGCCGATCGCCACGCTGCAGCTTGCGACCGAGAGCATCGCCCGCGCCCACACCGCCGGACGCCTTGATCAGGAGCGGCTGACCACCTCGCTGCGCCGCGTGTCGCGCGCCACCCACCGGCTGCGCGAGCTGGTGGCGGAGCTGCTCGACGTATCCCGCCTGACCGGTGACAGCGCCACCCCGCCGGAGACACGGCCGATGGACCTGGTGGGGCTGACGCGCGAGGTCGCAGAACGCTTCGAGGAGCCGGACGGCTCCTGCCGCGTCCACGTGACCGGCCCGGATCAGGCATGGGTCGTCGGCGACGGCGGCCGGCTCGATCAGGTCATCACCAACCTCATCGACAACGCGCTGAAGTATTCGAGCCCACCGGAGAGGGTCGAAGTTGACATCGCACCCGTGGACGACGAGGTCCGGCTATCGGTGGGGGACTACGGGATCGGCCTCGACTCGCCAGGATCGGCCCATCTGTTCGAGGCCTTCGGGCGTGGCAAGAACGCCGAGAACATTCCCGGCCTGGGGCTCGGCCTTTACATCTCCGAGCAGATCGTCGCCCGCCATGGCGGGCGAATCTCGGCAGTACCACGAGAGAGCGGTCGCGGCGCGATCTTCTCGATCTGGCTGCCCGCCGCTCAGCCTGGAGGTGCTCATGGCTCAGCGTAGCCGCGTGCTCGTCGTGGAGGACGAGGAGACGCTGCGTGACACGATCGCCGACCTGATGCAGGACGACGGCCACGAGGTGCGCGTCGCCGCGGACGGGGTGGACGCCCTGGCCCAGACCGACGGCTGGCAGCCGGACCTGGTGATCCTGGACGTGATGCTGCCGCGCATGGACGCATTCGAGTTCCGCAAGCGCCAGCTCGCGGCCGGACACGTTGCCAAGATCCTGCTCGTCTCTGCCGCCCCGGACCTCTCGGCCGCGGCGGAGCGGCTGGACGCGGACGCCTGGCTGCCGAAGCCATTCAGCGTCGACGCCATGATTGAAACCGTGAACGACCTCCTGGGACGAGGCGGCCCGCCACCGAACGGGACCCAGACGATGAACGGGGCGATCGGTCCGAGCACCGCCTGACGGGTGGCACGCCACGTGCCCTTCATGCTCGAGACGCGTCCCGGGGCACATCGCGCGTCAGCCAGAGGGGTTGTGAGCTGATGCACGCTCGTCGCATCACCGTCATCGACGATTCGCCGGAAATGCGTGACGTGCTGTCCGACGCGCTGCGCGGCGAATCGGTCCAGGTGACGCTCATGGACGCGGTGACCAGTATCGACGAGGTCGCCGCCTCCGACCCCGACGTGCTCATGGTCGACCTGCGGCTCGGCACCGACCACCTTCCCGGCTGGCAGGTCGTTCGCCACGTCCGGTCTCACCCGGCCCTGCTCGACGTTCCGGTCATCGTCTGCTCCGCCGCGCTCGACCAGATGCGCGCGTACGGCGGCGCCGCGGTCGATGCGCGGACGTACCTGCTCCCGAAGCCGTTCTCGCTCGTCGACCTGGAGTCGGTCATGGGCCAGGCGCTGGCTCGCGATGAGGAGCGCAGTGACACCCAGCCGATAATGGCCTCGATGATCCCGGACTTCTCGACCGATCCGTTCGGATGGTTCGCGTGGGTCGAGGGTGCCATGGTCCAACCGGTGTGGCGCCAGATCCACCCCCGGATCCAACCGGCCGCCTGGGTGAGCGAGCAGGGCCATCCGTGGCGTCTCGTCCGCACGCCGCGAGGTGTGGAGATTCGACCAGACCTGGTGAGCCCGTTCCTGCGCTACGGCAACCAGCCCCTGGTCAGCGCGATCGGCCTGGCCGATGAGGTGGAGGTCGAGCTGACAACCGACTCCGCCCGGTGGGTCGGCCGCTTCCCGGTGCGCACCTTCGACCTCGCGGCCCTGGGGCGCGGCATGTTGGAGCAGCGCAAGCTGCCGCACGACAATCTCGCGGCGCTGTTCCCGCCGCCGGAGGCGGATGCGATGGCTCGGGAGCGCTATTCCACGTTCCGCGTCGATGAGCGGAGTCCGACCCGAGGCGGATAAGGCGACCTTCGCCGGATTGCGGAGAACTACCGCTCGGGGTAGCCTGTCGGGCACTCCCGATGCACCTGCCCATTTCGAACCTTGGTGAGAGACGCCGTCGCTTCCTGATCGTGGCGCTTGGCGTGTTTGGGCTGCTCGCCACTGCAGCCGCCCCCGTCGCCGCCGTCGAGCCGATCGATACGCGCGAGCCGGCGACGCTTCAGCGTGCGGCGCCACCGTCCGTCGCTCCGGCACCTTCGGTGACGCCCGCCCCGACCGTGGCGCCGGCCGTTGACCTGCCCGGTATCGACGTCTCGTGGCCGCAGTGTGGGGCCGTGCTGCCGGCCGAGTTCGGCTTCGCCATCGTCGGCGTGAACGGCGGAAAGGTGTATGCGCCGAACCCGTGCCTCGGCGCGAACGCCACCGCCAGCCAGCTCGAATGGGCCGGCACCGACGCCGACCTGTACGTCAACACGGCGAACCCCGGTCCGGACATCTCGGGCTTCTGGCCGCACGGCCAGCGCTCCTCGCGTGACTGCAACACCGCCACCCGACCGGGCGCCGATACCGCCGACTGCGCCTACCTGTACGGCTGGAACGCCGCCGCCGACTCGTACCGGATCGCGTTCGAGGCGTTCGTCTCGCTTGGCTGGGCCGATGCCACCGCCGGCCGCATTCCCGGCGAGCGAACCTGGTGGCTGGACGTCGAGACGGCCAACAGCTGGCGCGGCGACAGCTCGCTGAACGTGGCCGCCCTCCAGGGCGCCGTGGACTTCCTCGAGTCGATGGACGCCGAGGTCGGCTTCTACTCGACGCCGCTGCTATGGGCGCGCGTGACCGGTGGTACGGACCACTTCGCCGACTATCCCGCCTGGCACGCCGGCGCATTGACCGTCGAGGACGCCCGGGCGCGCTGCGTCACCGACGAAGCCTTCACCGGCGGTGAGCTGGTGATGGTGCAGTGGGTCGAGAACGGCCTGGACCGCAACGTGGCCTGCCTGCCACGGGACTGAGCGTCGGAGAGGCTACGCGACCTCGGGCAGCAGCTCGAAGCGCTCCGCGTGGACCGGCCGGATCTGCTGATACGGATGTCGGTTGAGCGTGTAGATGCGCGTGGCCGCCATGCGCTCCGCCGTCGCCGCGACGGCGGCGTGCACGAAGCCGATGGCTGACGTCGCGAGCTCGCTCATCAGGCCGATGACGCGGTTGAGGTCCGCATCGGTCAATGGCTCGAGGCGCCAGTCGGAGTCGACCAGGTAGCGGACGAAGGCGGTCTCCTGGGCGGTGCCAAGGCGTGAGCCGATGAGGTAGCAGATCTCCGGCATGATGACCTGCGGAACGACGATCGCCTCGGGCTCGGCCTGCAGGGCCGCAACGGCGCGGTCGTGGTTCGTGTCTGCGCTGTCGACGAGGGAGTAGAGGATCCCGGCGTCGATGACGGCGGTCAATCGGCGGCGTCCGGCTCGGCCGCGGCAGAAGCCGCGCTCGCGGGCTCCTCCGGACCTCGCCCCAGGCCGACGAAGGCGGGCAGCTTGCGCTCCTCCCCCGCGTGCGCCGCGACGTACCGCTCGAGCGCCTCACGGATGACATGGGCCGTGGGGCGACCCTCGCGACGCGAGATTCGCTCCAGTTCAGCCAAAAGTCCGGGGTCGAGCAGGATTGACGTGCGACGCATATGCATATAGTATCACACATGCACCAGCGCTGATGCATATGCGCATATGCCTGGCTGCTAGGGGGCCTGGCTTCTCCGAGCGGATCCCGACGCCGATTCCATTACCCGTCCGCATTCGGAGTGTTTGCCTCCCGTGCCCGAGCATACGAACGCCCCTGCCCGGCTTCGCCTGATCACGGCAGCCATCCTCGGTCTCGTACTCGCCGCCGCCTCGCTCCTGCCGGCCCTCGCCCCGGCGGCCGCGGCCGCCGAACCACTCCCGGATGACCTCCAGGCGGCGCTCTGGACCGCGCTCCGCGCCGCCCGGGAGAGCAGCATCGCGCCGGGCATGTCGATGTCGGTGCTCGCCGCGGACGGGCGTCAGTGGTCTGGCGCCGATGGGTGGGAGACGAATGGCGACGTCCTGAGCGTCGACGACTCGATGCTCATCGGGAGCGTGACGAAGACGTTCACCGCCGCGATCGTCCTCCAGCTCGCCGAGGAGGGCCGCCTCAACATCAACGAGCGCACATCGGCGTACCTGCACAACGTCCGCCTGGTGAAGCACACGACCGTTCGCCAGCTGCTCGGTCACACCAGCGGCATCGCCGACCTCTACCAGCCGGCGCTCGGGGTCCTGCAGGGCGCGCCCGACACCTCGCTCAGCTCGAACGGGGTGCTGCGGCCGATCGGCGACAACTACTTCCCGCCGGGGCATGGATACCACTACTCGAACACGAACTACTACCTGCTGGGGCTCGTCATCGAGCACGTCACCGGTCGCACCGTGGAGCAGGAGATCCAGGATCGCTTCCGCGCGCCGATGGCCCTCGAGCACACGCGAATGCTGGCGACCGATGACCCGCGCCTGCCGGCAGCGTGGAGCACGGCGTTCTGGACGGCGGGCGCCATGGTCTCGACGCCCACCGAGCTGGCTCGGTGGGGGCAGGCGCTGTACACCGGCCACATCATCAGCGCCGCGGACACGCGACGGATGCTCGACTTCACCGATGGCGACTACTACGGCCTCGGCGCGCAGCTCCTGCCGCTCGGCGACCGTTGGGAGCCGGGGCACTCAGGGCTGATGTACGACACCACCACCCTGCTCGTGCACCTGCGCGAGGAGAACGTGACCATCGCCATCGCCGCCGATGCGCCGAGTGCCGACCTGGAGGCAGCGCTCACGCAGAGCCATGGCGGGCCGTCGCTCCTCGAGCTGGTGGAGAGCCTCGGCGGCTAGGAGCCTGCCGGCGGGACGTTCTGGTTGAGCCGGAACAGGTTGGTCGGGTCGTACTTCGCCTTGACCGATGCCAGCCGATCCCAGGTCGCGCCCGGGTAGGCCGCACGGACGCGGTCGCGGCCCTCGTCGACCAGGAAGTTGACGTAGGCGCCCGCGTCGCCCTGGTCGAGGGCGGCCTTGAAGTCTGCGACCCACGCCTCGCGCTGCTGGCGGTCATCGGCGCCGTAGAAGGCCGCCAGGTTGACCATGATCCGGCTCGACCGGTGCGCGAAGGCGGTTGCGTCGGCGGGGACGCGCGCCATCGCGCCACCCAGGACGCGCAGCTGCGCCACGCGCATGGTGGCGTCAGAGGCCTCGAGGTGGCGCAGGATGGTCGCGGCCACGCCCCGATCGACGTGGTGGATGAACATGGTGGTCGCCGCGGCGGTGGGGTGGTAGTCCGGGTCCTCCGGCGGGAACATCTCCGGGTAGCTCATCGGGCGCAGCATGTCGGCCAGCGGCTCGGCCAGCGCCCGAAACGGCGCCAGGGTGCGCTCTCCATCGGCGGCGTCGCCCGAAAAGGCGAGCATGGCCAGGATCACGAGCTTGCCGTGCGCCTCCTCGGGCAGGAACGGCATCGGGGGTGCGCTCATCACGTTCGCGATCGTCGACAGCTCCTCGGGCGCGACCTCGGCCGCGGCGATGAAGCCCGCGACGGTCTCTGGCGTGGCCGGCAGGACGAGCATGCCGCCGACGATGCCGTCGAGCGGCTGGAGCCGATACTGGAATCGCGTCACCACGCCGAAGTTGCCGCCACCGCCGCGAATGGCCCAGAAGAGATCCGGATGCTGATCGGCGTCAACGCGCAGCAGCTCGCCATCGGCGGTGACGATCTCGGCGGCCAGCAGGTTGTCGACCGTCATGCCGTATTTGCGGACCAGGTAGCCGACGCCGCCACCAAGCGTGAGCCCGCCGATGCCGACCGATGCGGTGTCGCCGAACGGGATCGCGAATCCGTGCTCGGCCAGCTCCGATGTCACCTCGCCGGCGGTGAGGCCCCCCTCCGCCCACGCCGTCTGCGATTCGGCATCGATCTCGAGGGCGTTCATGTCGCGAAGGTCGAGCACGATGCCGCCATCGGTGCTGCTGTGGCCCGCGTTGCTGTGGCCACCGGCTCGGACCGCGAGCTCCGTGCCGGTCTCGCGGGCGAAGCGGATGACGCGCGCCACGTCATCGGCGTTCGCGGCGCGCACGATGACGGCCGGATGGCGGTCGTACGCACCGCTCAGGATCTGGCGCGTCGCGTCGTACTCGGGATCGTCGGGTCGGATGACGCGGCCGGCGATATCGGCCGGCAGCCGGCTCGAGATGGTCGTGGTCACGGAAAGGCTCCCTGGATCGGTCGTTCAGTGAATAGGACGAGGGCGCGTCGTCGGACTCATCGGTCTCGCGCGCCGATCAGTTTCGGCTGCCGCCACCGTCTGCATGGCGAGGAGGGCCGATTGAGCGCCGAACCGATCGTCGAGCTGGACGTGGCTGGCGTGACGCGGCCGGATATGTCGACCGTGCATCACCTATGCCGCGTTGCGTATCACGCCCGTCGACTGGGGGTCCGGCTGCGCCTGCGCGGCGTGTCGCCCGAGCTCCACGAGCTGCTGGATCTCGCCGGCGTGTGCGACGTCTGCGGCTGTTCGGCTGTCGAGACCAATTCGGGCTGAGCCGAGCGTCAGGCCTCGAAGCGCGGCGGCAGCCCGAAGAGCGGGAAGAACTTCTCGGTGTCCAGGAAAAAGGTGATGCCGCTGATGCGGCCATCGGACAGCTCGAGCACCTGGAGCGACCACGGCAGCAGCTCGCCGTTGGGTCCTGGCTTGTACTGGCCGAAGGCCGGTGAGCCGTTCGCGAATGTCGGCACCAGTCGCGAGCCCTGGCAGCCGATGCCCGGGCCGAGGCACCACTTGACGATGTCCTCGTGGGTCCGCAGCCAGAGCTCATAGGGCGGCATGTTCCACTTGGCGTCGTCGCGAAGGAGCGACGTGAGCGAGTCCATGTCGTAGCGCTCGAACGCATCAACGTAGCGACGCAGCAGCGCCTCGTCATCGGGGCCGATGGGCGTCGTGTCGTCGGGGTCATCGGCCTGGACCTTCGCAAGCGTGGCCCGTGCGCGCTGAAGCGCGCTGTTGACCGATGCGACCGTCATGTCGAGCAGCTCGGCCACCTCGCTGGCTCGCCAGCGCAGCACCTCGCGCAGGATCAGGACCGCGCGCTGTCGCGGCGGGAGGTGCTGGAGGGCCGCCACGAACGCCAGCCGTACCGATTCACGCGTAAGCGCGACGTCGGCGGGATCGCCGCCGTCCGGCACCACCCGCGCGTCCGGCACCGGCTCGATCCATGCCGTCTCCGGCAATGGCGCGCCGAGCGGATGGTCCGCGGTCAGGGCCGGGTTGAGGTCCATCGGCCGCGCGCGCCGCTGCTTGGACCCGAGCATGTCCAGACAAACGTTGGTCGCGATTCGATACAGCCAGGACCGGAGGGCGGAGCGGCCCTCGAACCGGTCGATCGCACGCCAGGCGCGGACGAACGTGTCCTGCACCGCATCCTCGGCCTCGAAGGCGGAGCCGAGCATCCGGTAGCAGTAGCCGGTCAGCTCGGCGCGGTACTGCTCGAGCGTCGCGGTCAGGTCCGCGGGGGAGGGGGTCGCTGCCGGGCCAGCCGGCGGAAAGGTGGTCTGGGTCATGAGCGGACCATCCTACCGCAGGCACTTCGCGTGCATGAGCGGACGCGGAGGTGACGCATGAACCTGGGACTCCGCTCCATCCTGCTCATGGTGGCCATCGTCCTGTTCGTCCTCGCGGCCATCGGCGTCGGGCTCGGCGATATCAGCATCGTGCCACTGGGCCTCGCGTTGTTCGCCGGCGCATTCCTGGTCGGTGACGGCGGCCTCGGCCTTCGTGCCCGCTGAGCCCGTTGCACGCTACCGATTCTCGTAAAGGAGAACCCGATGCCGTACGACAAGATTTCGGACCTGCCCGAGAAGCAGGTGGACCAGTACAGCCACCATCAGAAGGAGGCGTTCCTCGAGGCCTTCAACAGCGCGCTCGAGCAGTACGGCGACGAGGGCCGAGCGTTCGCCGTGGCCCACTCGGCAGCGCAGCGGACGCCCAAGGGGGACCCGACCCCGGGCGACTGACGGGGGTTGCGTGGGCGAGGTAACGCGGCGGCTGGGATCGGCCGGCCATGAGCCGACAGCCTCCCGAGCCAGCCGCCGGTCGACCGGGCACCAACGGCTCGTTAGCTTTTCGGGCTGCCCTTCCGCGTGCTGGCCTTCTTGGCCGGCGCCTTCGCGGTCGTCGACTTTGCGGTCGTCGACTTCCGCGCCGCGGTCTTCGGCTTCGCGGTGGTCGACTTTGCGGTGGTCGACTTCGACGTGCTTGACTTCGTCGCCGCCGATTTCGCGGGTGGCTTCGACGCTGTCGACTTCGAGGTCGAGGACTTCGCCGAGGACGCGGTCGACCGCTTTCGGGCCGATGAGCGCTTCGCGTCGTCGCCGATCGGCAACGCCTTGCCGACGGCCTTGACGGCGCCGCTCGCGACGTCACCGACGGTGCCGGCCACCTTGCCGGCGGTCTTCCCGGCCGTCCGGCCGACCTGTTTCACGATCTTGGCGGGGTCAGGCATCGGTTGCCCTCCATTCGTCCGCCTTGTTGGCAGGCGGTCGAGCGTGCGAAGTGCACGCTTCATGCCGCCGTGCTGCTCAGAGCCTTTGGAATGGCGCAAAGGCCGATAAGGTGACGCCGATGACGGACGAGCAATCGGACCTTCCCGATTCGATCGCGGCCAACGTGGCCGATTGGACGAAGGTCAACGCCGAGTTCACCGATGGCCAGGCGGACGGCGCCTGGGAGCCGCAGGAGCTGGCCTGGGGCGTCTTCGGCGTGCGCGAGGACGCCATCGGCTCACCCCTGGGTGACGTGAACGGGCTCGACGTGGTGGAGCTTGGTTGTGGGACCGCGTACTTCTCGGCGCAGCTCGCGCACCGCGGCGCGCGCCCGGTGGGCGTCGATCCGACGCCGGCGCAGCTGGCAACGGCGCGACGGATGATGGCGCGAACGGGGGTCACGTTCCCGCTGGTCGAGGCGCCGGCGGAGCGGGTGCCACTGCCGGATGCGTCGTTCGACCTCGCCTTCAGCGAGTTCGGCGCGTCGCTGTGGGCCGATCCAAAGATGTGGGTCGGCGAGGCGGCGCGACTGCTGCGCCCCGGTGGACGGCTGGTATTCCTGACCAACTCCTTCGTGAGCTATCTGTGCGCCATCGACGAGGGCGGGACCTCGGAGACGCTCCAACGGCCCCAGCGCGGCGCGTATCGATATCAGTGGCCCGGCGAGACCGGCATCGAGTACCACATCTCGCACAGCGACTGGATCGACCTGCTGCGGGCGAATGGGTTCGAGATCGAGCGGCTGATCGAGCTGTTCGCGCCGCCCGATGCCACGGAGCACTCGTACTACGAATACGTCAAGCCCGAATGGGCTCACAAGTGGCCGCACGAGGAGATCTGGGTCGCGCGGCTCCGGTCGTGACTCGATAGATCGAGTCAATCGCGCGTGAGGGTCCTGGCGCGCTTCGTTTCCGCGATCTATCGAGTGCCAATGCGCACGAGCGTCACCGTGGCGCACCTTTCACGCTCACCCAGGCTCGATTCATCGAGGGAATGCAGCGCGCCAGAACGCTCCGGTGAACATGGCTCGATCTGTCGAGCCTTCAGGCTCCGCACGATCCAGCGGTCAATACGCGCGTGAGTGGACCGCCGCGTGATGCGGCACCCGATGTATCGCGCGCGAATCGGTATCGCCGCGCTTAGCGCAGGCGCCGCCGACGAGCGTAGTGAGGTCTATCCTCCCGGCCATGGGCGACCTCACCATTGCGCAGGCGGCAAGCAAGGCGGGGCTTCCGGATGCCTACCTCGACCGGCTCATCGAGCTCGGCATCATCGAGCCCGATGGCGAGGGCCGCGTGACGAAGGGCGACGTCCGACGCGCGAAGATGGTGGAGACGCTCGAGAACGCCGGAATTGGGCTGGAGGCGCTATCGGCCGGCATGAGGAGCGGGCGGCTGTCGCTGGCCTTCATGGACACTCCGTCCTACCAGCGCTTCGCGACCTTGAGCGACGAGACGTTCCGCCAGGTGAGCGAGCGCACGCGCGTGCCACTGAACCTGCTGATGGTCGCTCACGCGCCTGGAATATCGGCCAGGAAGTGGCCGTTTGTCCCAGGACTGACCCACGAACGGCCAGGCAAGGGCCTCGAGCTTGGCCGACTTTCCCAGGAGCGGTCTAGATCGGCCAAGAAGTGGCCGATACCCCCACGCAGCGACCAACGGCATCGCGGTTGGACGCGACCACCGATGACTGGCGAGCA
>DASTTX010000138.1:0-24338 GCA_035759945.1 Candidatus Limnocylindria bacterium
CGCCGACGTGCCCTTCCTCGAAGGCACCGTTCCACCCGCCGATAACGTCCATGGCAACGGCTGCCTGAACCTTGAGCAGTACGTCGAGCAGGCCGTCCCCGATCGTCCGCAGCAGTGGGTCGAGGCCGCCGACACGTGGTCCGACCGCCTTGTCAACGGGCAGACAGGTTCCAGCGGCGATCCGGCGACGTACCACGACAACCCGAATGTGCGCTTCGCCATCGCGCCGATCCCGGGCGAATCGGGCTTCCCGTCGATCTGCGGCGAGCGCGTCTTCGTGCCGACGCCAGCACCAGCACCGAGCGGCGAGCCTCCGCCTCCGGGCGAGACCCCCGTGCCGGTCCCGGTGCCGACACCCTGTGTCCCGGGACCGCCAGGTCCACCGACGTGCCCGTGATGGCCGTGACGGCTCGAGGCGCCGATACATCGGCGTAACTGCGCCAGACCCGTTCTCGGGCGCGATCAGGCCGATAGATTGACTCGCGGCGCGGAGGAACCGCGCCCCAAAGCGGGTCTCCAGTTCAGCTCGGGGCCGACGTATCGGATAGATCAAGCCTGGCTCGGCCGCAGGCGCGATACGACCGATACATCGGTCCGGCGGGTGATCGGAGGTCCGAAACGGCGCCTCGAGCGCACCGCCACTAGAATCGGCCCGTGTCCAGGTCGGTCCTGACCCTGATCCTCGCCGGCGGCGAGGGTGAGCGGCTCAGCATCCTCTCGCAGGTTCGTGCCAAGCCGGGCGTTCCGTTTGGCGGCAAGTACCGGATCATCGACTTCACGCTCAGCAACGTCGTGAACTCGGGCCTGACCGACGTCGGCATCCTGACCCAGTACGCGCCGCGCTCGCTGATGGACCACATCGGCGTCGGACGACCGTGGGACCTTGACCGCAGCCATGGCGGCGTGGCGCTGCTCCAGCCCTTCATCGGCCGGGGTCGGCCGCGCGACTGGTACCGCGGCACCGCCGATGCCGTCATGCAGAACCTCGACTTCATCGAGGACCGCGCCCCCGAGCTGGTCCTGGTGCTGGCGGGGGACCACGTCTACAAGATGGACTACCGACCCTTCATCGACCTTCATCGGGAGAAGGAGGCGGAGGCCACCTGCGCCGTGCGGACGGTGCCGATCGAAGAGGCGCATCGGTTCGGGATCCTGTCGGTCGATGGCGACGGCCGCGTCACCGATTTCGTCGAGAAGCCGGCGAAGCCGCCGTCGAACCTGGTGAGCATGGGCGTCTACGTCTTCAGCTGGCCGGCGCTGCGCGACCTGCTGACGCCTGAGCGCAGCGACTTCGGGCGCCACGTCCTTCCCTGGATGGTGGAGCAGGGCCGTCGCGTGTTCGCGTACGAGTTCGGCGGCTACTGGCAGGACGTCGGCACCGTCGAGAGCTACTGGCAGACCAGCCTGGACCTGCTCAGTGACGATGCCGGCATCGATCTCAACGACCTGGGCTGGCTTGTCTACACGCGCAGCGAGGACCGGCCTCCGGCGCGCATCGGTGCAGATGCGCGGATCTCACGCTCGATGATCAGCCACGGCTGCGTGATCGATGGCACCGTGGAGCACAGCGTCCTGTCGCCCGGCGTCCGAGTGGGTGCCGGTGCGCTGGTGCGCGACTCGATCGTCATGTTCGACGCCGTCGTCGGCCCGGGGGCGCAGCTGGACCGGGCGATCATCGACAAGGAGGCGGTGATCGGTGCCCATGCGCGCATCGGCATGGGAGAGGACACCACGCCGAACCGCGACGAGCCGGAGCGGCTCAACGCCGGGCTGACGCTCGTCGGCAAGCGAGCACGCGTCCCCGACGGCGCCGAGATCGGCAGGAACTGCCGCATCGACCCGGGGGTGATCGACCGCGACTTCGCGGGCGAGCTGCGCGTCCCCTCCGGTCAGACCATCTTCGCGGCCTCCGCCGCCTCGTGAGCGACGAGACGCCGCCCATCGACCGCTGGCTCGGCGAGCTCGGCCTGGACGTGGTTGGCTCGACTGCCGATCCCACCGCGCGTGCGTTCAGCCGCGATGTGATCCTCGACGGCCTCAGACGCTTCGACCTGCGCGTGACAGTTGCGTGGGTGGCCGGGGTCGGCTGCTCGCTGTGGGCATACTATGGGCTGGAGGCCATGGAAATCCCCAAGCGCACCTTTAGCCGAATGCTCCGTGCCAACTTCGACTATCCGTTCGTGAAGTTCGCCATGACCGATGACGACCGCCCCATGCTCATGACCGAGCTGCCGAGCTCCTCGTTGACCCGTGATGAGCTCGGCCGCGGCCTCGTCCGACTGACCGTCGTCGCCGATCGCCTGCTGGAGGAGACGGCACCGGCGGTGGCCGACCGCGGCGTCCTGCCGGACTGGACCGAGCGCGTGAGCCGCAACCCCGGCCTCACCTCCGCCTACCGGGCCGACGTCGAGGCCTCGATGCCGGCCTGGGAACCACCGATCCCCCGCGCGCCGCGCCGATCCTTCCTCTCCCGCTTCCTGGGCCGAGCCTGATGGCCGTCCGGCGAGCGATCGTGCTCGCGCTCGCCTGGCTGGCGCTCGTTGCCTCGGCGCTCCCCGGTTCGGCGGGGCCGGCGCGTGCCGCGGACGAATACACCCTCGAGAGCGCGGCGACGTACGACCTGCGTCCGGACGAGGGCGTCATCGGCGTCGCCGTGCAGCTCACGCTGACGAACACGACCCCCGATCCGGAGGGACAGTTCAGCGTCTTCTCCGAGATCAAGGTCGCGATCCACGACGGTGCCACCGACGTGACCGCATCCGACGGCGAAGGCGATCTCGACGTGGCGGCCGCCGTCGAGGACGGCGTCAACGTCGCGACCATCGCACTGCGCGACGACGTGCGGTTCGAGCAGGAGGCCGCCGTCGAGCTTCGCTACACGCTCCCGGATACGGCGGACGATCCCCACCAGCGCGTGCGCAGCGCGCTCGTCGTCTTCCCGGCCTGGAGCTTCGGCACCTCCGGCACGGTCGCCGTCACCATCCCGGCCGGCTACGAGATGCGCGTCGACGGCGATCCGATGAGCGAGGAGGGCGGCCAGCTGGTGAGCGGCCAGATCGACGACCCCGGTCAGTGGCTCGCGCTCGTCACGGCCGTCAAGCCGGCCGAGTACACCCAGCTCGAGGCGACCATCCCGCTGCGAGGAGGCACGGCGGACCTGCTGGTGCGCGCATTCACCGATGACGAGGCGTGGGGGCAGCGCACGCTCGATCTCGTCTCGAGGGCGCTGCCACTGCTGGAGGAGGAGATCGGTCTCCCGTACCCGCGCATCGGCCAGATCATCCTGACCGAGTCGGTCGCCACCGACGCGACCGGCTTCGGCGAGGGCACCGGCGGCGGCAACGAGATCCAGATCGCGTACGACCAGCCGCCGTTCACCGCGCTGCACCAGGTGGCCCACGTCTGGCTGTCACCGTCGCTCATCGACGCCGCCTGGATCCGGGAGGGCATCGCCTCGCACGTCGCGGCGCACGTCGGCGCGCAGCTCGACGTCGAGCCGCCCTACGATCCCGCCGCCGAGGCCGAGGCCCGCGCCGCAGCCGCAGTCAAGCTCGACGCCTGGTCGTCCAACGACGGCCCGGATGCCGAGGCCTATGGCTATGCCGCCTCGTGGGACGTCATCAACCAGCTCGAGGCGGCCGCCGGCGAGGACGCGATGCGCGCGGTGCTGACGCGCGTGGCGAGCTCGGTGGGGCCGTACGAGCTCGGCGAGCTCGAGCCGGAGCCTCCGACAGAGGGCGGCGGTGCACCCGCGGCGCCGCTGACCACGCGCGCGTTTCTGGATCACCTGGAGACGGTGTCCGATGCCGACGTCGCCTCCATCTTCGCCGATCGGGTCCTGACCGACGACGACGTCGCCCTGCTGGAGGCTCGGACCGCGGCACGCGCGGCCTTCGACGCGCTCGCCGCCGAGGCGGGCAGCTGGGGCGCACCGGACCCGGTTCGCGCGGCGATGACGGCCTGGAACTTCGAGGAAGCTCAGTCGCAGATCGGGGCCGCCATGGCCTGGCTCGATGACCGCGACGATCTGCTCGCGCGGCTCGCGGACGCCGGATTGGCGACCCCCGATCGGCTGCGGCAGGCGTACATGGCATACGGCGGCGGCCCGGAGGCGGTCGGCGAGCTCGAGGCCGAGCGAACGGTGGTCGACGAGTATCAGACGGCCGCCGACCAGGTCAACGGCGAGCGATCGTTCATCGAGCGCATCGGCCTCGTCGGCGGACCGAACCCGGAGGCACAGCTCACGCTTGCCAGCGGCCGCTTCGGCGATGGCGACCTGCGGGGCGCCCTGGACGCCATCGCGGAGGCGGAGCGCATCATCGGTGCGGCCGAGACCGGCGGATTCGTGCGGCTCGCGAGCGTGGTCGTGCTGGCGCTCGTCCTGGCGGTTGCTGCGGTGATCCTTTTCCGGCGGCGCGCGTCGTACACTGCGCGCGCATGACCGCCGAGCGGCCGAGCCCACAGTTTCCGACCGCTGCTGACGTCCTCTCAGGCGAGACGGCCGACGTCTACTTCGAGCGCGCGCGAACGATCCTGGCCGCCGAAGGGCTCGATCCCGTCGTCACCATGGAGATCTTCTCCCGCGGCGAGGGCGTCCTGTGCGGCGCCGAGGAGGCACTGACCTATCTCCGCGAGATCTTCGGTGAATCCGACGTGGAGCCCGCCCCGGTGGTCGAGTCGCTCCACGATGGCGATCGCTTCGCCCGCAAGGAGGTCGTCATGCGCATCCAGGCGCGTTATTCGGCCTTCGGCCTGTACGAGACCGCCATCCTCGGCATCCTGGCCTCCAGCTCCGGTTGGGCGACCGCCGCCCGCAGCGTCGTCGACGCCGCGGCGCCGATCCCGGTCATCGGCTTCGGGGCGCGGCACGTCCATCCCAGCGTGGCGGACCAGATGGACTATGCCTCGGTCGTCGGTGGATGCATCGGCGCGTCCACGCCGGCCGGTGCGCGGCTGGCGGGCCTGGCGCCGACCGGGACGATGCCGCACGCGCTGGTCCTCATCTTCGGCGACACGGTTCGGGCCGCGGAGGCCTTCGACAAGCACATCGACCCCGACGTCCCGCGCATCATCCTGGTCGACACTTTCAAGGACGAGGCCGAGGAGTCGCTGCGCGTCGCCGATGCTCTCGGCGACCGCCTGTGGGGCGTCCGCCTCGACACGCCGTCCGAGCGCGGGAGGGTGACGCCGGAGCTCGTTCGCGAGGTCCGCGCCCGGCTCGACCTGGCGGGGCATCCCACGGTCAAGATCGTCGTCTCTGGTGGGCTGGACGAGGAACGCATCGGCGTCTTCAAGGCGGCCGGTGCGCCGGTCGATTCGTTCGCCGTGGGCAGCGCGATCAGCAAGGCCAGCCCGATCGACTTCACCGGCGACCTCAAGGAGATCGACGGCAAACCCGTCGCCAAGCGCGGCCGGATCCCGGGCCGTACCGAGAACCCCCGACTGGAGCGCATCGACCTTCGCCGCTAGGCTGGACCGATGCAGCCCGTCCCCGCGCCCGGCGAGCGCGAATCCGCCTACGACCTCTTCCAGCGCGGCTCACGCATGCTCGCCGATCGTCATCCCGGCGCCGCGGCGGTGCTGCTCGAGCGGGCGCTGGCCCTCGAGCCGGGCAAGGCGTCCATCCTCGAGGCGCTGGGCCAGGCGTACTTCAACGTCGGATCGCACGAGCTGGCCGCGGAGCGCTTCGAGGCCATCGTCCAGGCCGATCCGGTCGCGCACTACGCGCACTTCGGCCTCGGCCTGTCGCGGGCGCGCCTGGGCGACGCCATTGCGGCGCGCCGGCACCTGCACATGGCAGTGCTGCTCAAGCCCGACAGCGAGACCTACCAGCGCGCCTTCGAGCGGTTCGGCAACGCTGCATAGCGCCTAGGCGGCTTTCCGGCCACGCCTCTTGGCGCGGCGCTCCTCATCCGCGAGGCGGCTGCGGAGGAGCGCGAAGACGGCCGCTTCCTCGGAGGTAAGGTCGGCGAGGTCGTCGCGCAGCTTGCGATCCGCCTCCTCGCGGACCTGCTGCAGCAGGTCGCCCTCGAGATAGGCGTCGATCACCTGGGGGTGGACGTAGCTGGCGCGGCTGACGGCGGGGGTGTTGCCCAGCTTCTCGGCGACCGTCTCGATGGCGCGGACGACGTTGCGCTTCGCATCGGCCTCGGTGTCGAACTCGCGGAACTCCTGCAGCGCCATGGCGGCCAGCACCGTGCCCGCCCAGGTCCGGAAGTCCTTGGCGCTGAAGTCCTCGCCCGTGATTTCGCGCAGGTACTCGTTGACGTCGTCGGACGCCACGCCATGGCGTTCGCCGTCCTCGTCGACGTACTGGAACAGCTGCTGTCCGGGCAGCTCCTGGCAGCGTGCCACGATGCGCGCCAGCCGCCGATCGGCCACCTCGACCTCGTGCTCCTTGCCCGACTTGCCCTTGAAGGCGAACGTCATCTGGCCACCGCGAATGCGCGCATGGCGGGCCCGAAGGGTGGTGAGGCCAAAGCTGCGGTTCTCTCGGGCGTATTCCTCGTTGCCGACGCGAATCCGAGTGCGCTCCAGCAGCGCGACGACCGCGGCGAGCACCTTCTGCCGTGGAAGATCGGGCAGGGCGAGGTCGGCCTCGACGCGCTTCCGGATCTTCGGCAGTGCACGCGCGAAGGCGAGCATGCGGCCGTACTTGGCTTCGTCGCGCACCTGCCGCCAGCGCGGGTGGTAGCGGTAGACCTTGCGGCCACGGGCATCGCGGCCGGTGGCCTGGATGTGGCCACGCCGATCGGTGCAGATCCAGACATCGGTCCAGGCGGGTGGGATGGCGAGGCGCTTGAACCAGGCCAGCCGCTTCTCGTCGGTGATGCGGCCACCGGACGCGTCGTAGTAGGCCCAGCCCTTCCCGGCGCGACGGCGGTGGATGCCGGGATCCGCGTCGCTCACGTAGCGCAGGCCGGCTTCCTCGGCGGACTCCTCGGGGTCGACGATGACGTCCGGCGCGCGAGTGGAGGTGCTCATCGAGCGCCGCTGAAGGCAAGCGGCGTGCCGACGTCAGGCGGCGCGGAGATGCCGCTCCAGCCAGAGGACGGCCAGGATCGACTTCGCGTCGCGAATCTGGCCCGCGTCGAGCGCGGCGAGCGCCTCATCCAGGGTCATCCACGCCACTTCGAGGTCCTCGTCCTCGTCGCCCTCGGCCTCGTCCGGCGAAAGGTCGGTCGCGAGGAAGAGATGCATGAACTCCGTGCAGAACCCCGGGGCGGTGAAGAATTGCGGGCCGGTGAGCCACGTCGCGGCGGCAACGCCCACCTCCTCCGCCAGCTCCCGACGGGCGGTCTCCCCCGGCGCTTCGTCCGGCTCCGCCGTGCCGGCCGGGATCTCGAGCAGCGTGCCGCCGGTGGCATGGCGCCATTGGCGCACCATCGCCACCCGCTCGCCGTCCCAGGCGACGATCGCCACCGCACCTGGATGCTCCACCACGTCGCGCGTCGTCCGGCGACCGTCGGCGCGCACGACGTCGTCGACCCGCACGCTGACGACGTGCCCCTTCCAGACCTGCCGGCTTCCGATGACCTTCATGGCCCGATGCTAGCGGCGCCGAAGGTACCGATGGGCGCCCGCATCGCCACCCGGCTAGCATGCGGACCAGCCATGAGGGACCGATGATCCGATGATCCGATGATCTCCGCCACCGGGATGGAGAAGCGCTTCCGCTCGCTTATCGCCGTCCACGACCTGTCCTTCAGCGTCGGTGACGGCGAGATCTTCGGCATCCTCGGCCCGAACGGGGCGGGCAAGACGACGACCGTGCGGATGCTGTCGGGCCTCATCGCTCCGAGCGACGGGACGGCGGTCATCAACGGCCTCGAGCTCGGTCCGGACTCGCAGCGT
Source organism: Candidatus Limnocylindria bacterium (assembly GCA_035759945.1). Lineage (GTDB taxonomy): Bacteria > Chloroflexota > Limnocylindria > QHBO01 > QHBO01 > JACDBZ01. Next base: position 7,855 of record DASTTX010000138.1, read on the forward strand.
ATCCGCGCCATCACCGGCATCCTGACCGAGTCGCCCGGCCTGCACGACAAGCTGACCGCCCGCCAGAACCTCGGCTACTACGGCCGCCTGTACGGCCTGCGCGGCGCGAACCTCCGGCGAGCCGTGGACCGGTATCTCGGCGTCGTCGGCATGAGCGACGCCGCGGACCGCCGCGTCGGCGGCTTCAGCAAGGGCATGCGCCAGAAGATCGCCATCGCACGGGCGCTGCTGCACGAGCCGGACGTCCTGTACCTGGACGAGCCGACCAGCGCGCTCGATCCATCGGCGGCGAAGACCATCCGCGACTTCGTCGCCACGCTGCGCGATGCCGGGCGCTCGATCGTGGTCTGCACCCACAACCTCGACGAGGCCGAACGGCTGTGCGACCGCATCGGCATCATGCGCGGCACGCTGCTGACGGTCGACACGCCGGCGCGCCTGCGCCGCCGCAATGGCACGGCCTCGGTTCGGGTCGAGCTGGTCGGTGCGCGCGGGCCGGAGTCGTTCATGGACCTGCTGGCGGACCTGCCGTTCGTGGAGGGCGCGCGGCTGAATGACGGTGCGTTGATGGTCGAGGTCGGCGACCCACGCGGCGACAATCCCGAGCTGGTGCGGGCGCTGGTCGAGGCCGGAGCCCGCATCGTCGGCGTGCACGAGGAGGCGGCGACGCTGGAGCAGGTGTACCTCGACCTCGTCGGCGAGGTCGGGGAGCGCGATTCGCGCATCGGTGAGGTGGCCTGATGCGACCCGGCTTCGTCTGGGCGGTCGTCACCAAGGAGGCGCGCGACCTGCTCGCGAACAAGCTCCTCCTGGGCGCGGTCGTCTTCCCGGCCCTCATCTTCGCGTCCATCCCGACCGGGATCGTGGCGTTCATCCAGGCCAACGAGCTGGACCCGGCGCAGATGGGGCAGATCGAGCAGTACATCGGCCAGTTCCCGGACCTGCCCCCGAAGCTGGCGGCGCAGGGGTTCATCGTGCTCAACTTCATGGCCTACTTCCTCCTCATCCCGGCCATGGTGCCGATGGCGATCGCGACCCAGTCGGTCATCGGCGAGAAGACCGCTCGCTCGCTGGAGCCGCAGCTGGCGACGCCGATGGAGGTCAGCGAGCTGCTCATCGGCAAGGCCATCGCGGCGGCCGCCCCGGCGGTGCTCGCCACGTGGGCCGTGTGGCTGCTGTACGGCTTCGTGAACGGCGCCATCGCAGACCCCCGGCTGACGCGGCTCATCTTCGACGACACGTGGCGCCTGGCGATGCTCACCCTCGTGCCGCTCATCTGCCTGCTCAGCGTGCTGCTCGGGATCGTGGTGAGCTCGCGCGTCAACGACGCACGCACCGCGCAGCAGTTCGGCAGCTTCATCGTCATCCCGATCATCGGCGTGGCGGTTGCCGGGTTCTTCAGCGGCCAGGCGTCGTTCAGCACGACGCAGGTGCTGATCGGCAACCTGGTGGTCGCGCTGCTGGTCGGGCTCACCCTTGCGGTCGGCAACTGGATCTTCGACCGCGAGGCGATCCTCACGAGGCTCGGCTGAGTAGCACCTCGCGGCGACTTGAAGCTGCGCCGATATCGGCCGATTCTTCCAATTGCGGCACGCCGACTGGAAATTTGGGTGCATGGCCGCACGTTACGACGAGCGGTCCTGGATCTCCCAGGCGTGATCGAGGGCGTGCCAGGCGGAGCGGCGAACGGCGTAGCGCGGCTCCCAGCGCTTGCGGACCTTGTTCGCGATCGGCGGCTCGTCGCCCGACGCGCGTGCCGTCAGCGCCGCGATAAATGCGTCACGCAGCTCCTCCATGGATGACGAGCCAGGCATCTTCGAGCCGAGTTGCGCGACGTAGGCGCCCTCCGCCTCGCGGACGTGCTCGATCATCTTCGGAACCTGCCGCCCGCCGCCTCGCGGGCCGAGGCGAAGCGATACGCCGTCTGCCTTCGTCGCCGCAGCATCGAACTCGGCCCACGCGGACCGCAGCAGGCCGACCAATCGCTTCAGTTCGCGCGCATCCAGCGCAGCGTCTTCGGATGCCGATGGAAGGCTGGGGATGCCGAACTCGGTGCTGGCGCCGCCATCGAGCCGTTCGACCACCGATACGCCGCGCAGCGTGGCGGGCGGCTCGAAGCGGATGCGAGCGCGCCGGGCGACCGCCGCGTAGCGATCGGTGTAGTCGAGCAGGGCCTGGAGCGCCTCAGCCTCGGTCTTCGCCCCTCGCGACCAGCCGGGCCAATCCAAGGCGCTGGCGAAGACCCGCTTCGGCGTTGCCTCGACGACGACGCGAAGGGCCAACGAAGGAGCCTAGGCGGCGTGGTGCTCGCGCCGATGAAGGCGGGCGATCAGCGCGCGCATGATCGGCACGGCGATCTCAGGATGCTCCTCGAGCAGGGACGTGAACTCCCAGGCCGGGAAGAGGAGGCAATCGGTCTCCTCGGCGGCGATGACGGTCGCCGAGCGCGGGTGCTCCTCGATCAGCGCCAGCTCGCCGAAGAAGTCACCGGCCTTGATCTCGCCGATGGTCTCGCCGTCGCGCTCGACGCGGCCGCGACCCTTCAGCACGATGTACAGGGCGGTCCCCGTCGATCCCTCGCGCACGATCGCCTCGTCGGGGGCATATGTGCGGCGCTTGCCGATGTCGGCCAGCCGCTTGCGCACACGGCCCTCGAGTCCCGCCAGCAGGGGCACCGACGCGAGTTGCTGCTCGAGCTCCACGATCATCCTCCGTACGCTCACCAACGCGGCAGGCGCGTATCGTACCTTGCGTTACGCGCTCTGGCGTGGCCCCGATGCGTCCAGCACATCCGGCTTTCCGGCAGCGGTTTCGCGCCGTCGAAGCTGCATGGTTCGAATCTCCGCCGGGCGCAGGTCGAGGCGCACGGCGCCATCGGCAACGGGCAGCGGCTCGCCCGGCTCACCGCGCAGGGAGGCCTCCCGCGCGTCCGTCAGGTCGCCGCGAACGACCGCCGTTCGCGCATCCGCCGCCAGGTTGACCACGCGTGCCTCCAGCCAGCCATCGGACCGGCGTCGCAGCGATGACAGCGCGACCTGATCGCCCTCCAGGGCCAGGCCCTCGTTGCCAGCATGCGGAGGCGGCCACGACGCGTCGGCGGATCCCGCACCGGCCGTCCAGACGAAGGGGTGGCGGTAGCGCTCGGCGGCGTCGGCGACGCCGCCATCGGTCCATTCGCCGGCATGCGGGAAGAGCGCAAACTTCACCTGGTGCCGGCCGCGCATCTGCGCGCCGGGGATCGCCATCTCCGGGCCGGCCGGGTCCTGCCGATACGGGTTGTCGTTGCGGCTGATCAGGCCGGTCGAGCGCAGCAGTGTGAGGGCCATCTCGACGCCGCCATCGGCCAGCTCGTATTCCACGATGTGATCGAGCAGCACGGCGAGGCCGCCCGCGTCGACCCAGCCGTGGGCCGGAAAGGTGGCCAGGGGCTCCTCTCGATATCCGCCCTCGCCGGTGAGCCCGCGCTCGACCACGGCAAACTGGCCCTCCGCATGTGACCGATCCGCCCGCCGCGGCACCGGAACGTGGAACCTGACGCGATGGTCGTCCGAGTGGTTTGTGAACGCCACGGCGAAGCGCGCGAACGGCTCGCCGGCCCGCAGCTCGACCGTGGTGACGACGTCGGTCGCCTCCACGTCGGCGGTGCGCGACGAGCCATCGCGAAGGACCCCCCGCGGCCAGTCGTACGTGCGGCTGATCCGAAGGCGGCTGATGACCGGACCATCGGCCTCCATGGACACCGATACCGACGACGGTTCGTCGACGAGCGTGTCCGCCGTTGGCGGAGCGTAGTTGTAGGAGTCACCGTAGTCTCCGCCATCGGCGATGCGACCCGCGCCGCTGATCTCGGTTCCATCCGCGGCGACCAGTCGGACCGTCCCGGCAGGCTCGACCTCGACCGTCAACAGGTCGTTGGCGAGCGAGCGCTCGGTGGTCCGCACGGCACCGGGGATGCCGGCGTCGCCCTCGGCGGCGCGAACGGCGGTGAAGCCGAGCGCCGGCGCTGGGACGGATGCGGCGAGGGTCCGCCGGGCACGAGCCACGACGCGGACGCGCCATTCATCGTCCGGCGCCGCGCGCATGGCGGAGATGACCTCCGCGCGCAGGCCGTCGACGTCGAGCCAGGCGGGATCGGCGTCGTTGTCGACCTCGAGGGTGAGCGTGCGCCCGTCGATCCGATAGCCGTTCCAGGCGTGGTCGAAGATCTCGCGGCCGTGGAAGCGGCGGAAGAGGTCGTCGACGTGGTCCCCGCGCATCGCCTCGTCGAACAGGAGCGGCTCCTTGCGGGCGACCTCCTGTGTGCCGATGCGCGACCCGTCGGGCAGCTCGAGCGCGACGGCGGTCCAGTCCTCCGGCACGAGCAGCTCCGCCTCGACCAGCGCCGCGCGCGGCGCCGGCGACGGATTGAGGACGGCCACACTGCCGCGGGGAACGGCGCCGGCCGCCGCCAGCGCGGCACGTCGGGTCAGCGTCATGGCGATCTGCTCCGCCTCGCTGAACCGGACCAGGACCTGGTCCACCACCGGGTCGATGCTGCAGCCGCAGATGGAGTCGTGCGCGGAGTTCTCGATGACCTTGCCCCAGGCGAGATCCAGGAACGCGCCGGGCCATGCGTCCGCACTGACGTGCAGCGCGGTCAGCGGCTCCGCGTAGCGTTCCAGCAGCGTCTCGGCCCGACCAGCTGCCTGCTTGATGTCGATGCGGGCGCTGGCGACGCCCATGAGCACGTTGGCGCGGGCGCCGGCTCGCAGCTCGCCGCGCCAGCACGGGTCGTCCGGCGTCAGCGGCGGCGCCTGGCCGATGTAGTCGGCCAGCGTGCCGATGCGCATGTTCGACGCGGCGTGGACCTCGTTCAGGCGGCTCACGAGCGCCGCGAGCTCCGGGACCGGCGCGGCGTGATCGGTGCCGTACATGGCCAGCACCGGATCGGTCCCGAACCACGGCTTGGCCCAGTCGAGGAATCGATCGGCGGCGGCCTCCAGCCGATCCGGCACGGCGAACATGCCGGCCGCGTTGCCGTACCCGGACGGCAGGTACTCGGCGCGCACCCACGAGCCGTCGGGCGCCTCCCAGCGGAACGCGTGGCGATCGATCGCCGCGGGAATGCCGCGCCACACGACCGCATCGGCCAGGCCCGCGGCGCGCAGGATCTGCGGCATCTGGGCAACGTGGCCGAACATGTCGGGCAGGTAGCCCACGCGCATCGGCCCCCCGAAGTCCTCCGCGCGGCGCCAGCCCATCTCCAGGTTGCGCACCAGCGTCTCGCCGCTCACCAGGAACTCGTCCATGAGGATCTGCCACGGGCCGATGGCCAGGCGCCCCGACTGCACGTGGCCACGAATGCGCTCCGCCTGCTCGGGCCGGATCTCCAGGTAGTCGTCGATGGTCGCGAGCTGGCCGTCGAGCGTGAAGGCGAAGTCGGGATCGGCCTCGAGCATGTCCAGGATGCGGTCCACCAGGTCGACCAGCTGCATCCGGAAGCTCTGGAACGGCCGGTACCACTCGCGGTCCCAGTGCGTGTGCGGGATCAGGTGGATGGTGGTGGGGCGGGCAGCCTGCTCGGTCGTCATGCTCATTTTGAGCCTACCCGGTCGGGATCGCGGCCGCCGTACGACGAATGACGTAGGCCGGGGGTCGGACGGACTCGATTGATCGAGGGAATGTCACCGGGACGCCCCGGCGCGCTCGGTTCCCGCGATGTATCGAGTGCCGGCACGCAGCAGCCACGCCTCGGCGCGCGCCTCACGCTCATGGAGCCTCCATGGACCGTGGGCACCCTACGTGACGCGGCAATCCGGCGAAGCTGGCTCGATACATCGAGTCACCACTCCACGTCGGCGACAAGCGGGTAATGGTCGCTGAGCTCCGCAGACTCACGCAACACCCGCCCCGGAGAGACCGATGCGCCCCGCACCAGGACCTGGTCGATCCGATAGCCATCGTCGGTCGTGATCCGAGCGGCGTCGCCGGGAGGCTCGGCGAAAGCATCGGTCCAGGATGTGAAGGGAGCAAGCTCGGGCGCCTCGATCGCGGCGTTCAGATCACCGAGCAGCAATGCGGGGGAGGCGTCGCCAAAGGCCGCAACGCTCGCCTCAGCCTGGAGCAGCCGCTCGCTCGAGCCGACGTGGCTGAGGTGCGCCGTGCCGATCCGCAGGCCGTCAACGGTGGCGAGGAGCAGGCAGCGTGGCTCACGGATGGAATCGGGCGCGTCTGCGTAGCGAATGCCGGCGGCAGGGTGGGACGTGCCGGGCGGTTCGACGAAGGCGTCCATCGGTGCTTGCGGGAGCGCCACCGTGCTCACGTCACTGAAGCCTCGTGCCGTGAGCAGCGCGTTGCCGAAGCAGCCGACACCGACGACGGCCTTGGCCGTATCGGTCACGGAAAACGAGCGAACGGCGGCGTAGCGGACCTCCATGCCGAGCTGACGCGCGAGGTCGCCGGGATTGTCGATCAGCTCGCCGTCGCGCGAGACGAGCGCGACCTCCTGGAGCGCGACCACATCGGCGTCCAGGGAGGAAAGGAAGGCGCCGATCGCCCGGAGGCGATCGGCGTCGATGCGGCCCCACCATCGGTCCGGGAATGGCCCGGGGCCGATGGAGGCCCTGATGTTCCAGCTGACGACGCGGAGCGTCGCCACGCCTACTTGACGGAGCCCGCGAGCAGGCCCTGGACGAAGTAGCGCTGGAGACTGAAGAACACGATGAGCGGCACGACCATGATCAGGAACGAGGCCGCCGCCAGGAGATGCCACTCGGTGGCGAAGGTGCCGAGGAGGTTCTGGACCTGGGTCGTCATCGGCAGGCCGTTCGGCCGCGGCGCGAACACCAGCGCCATGAGGAGGTCGTTCCAGACCCACAGGAACTGGAAGATCGCGAAGCTGGCAAGCGCGGGAACGGAGAGCGGCATCACCACCGTGCGGAAGATGTTCCAGGTCGACGCGCCATCGATCTTGGCCGCCTCGATCAGGTCACGCGGCAGGGTGATGAAGAAGTTCCGCAGCAGGAAGATCCCGAACGGCAGGGCGAACGCGGTATGCGCGATCCAGAGCCCGGTGAACTGGCCGTACACGCCCATGCTGGCGAACAGCTCGACGAGCGGGATGAGCACCATCTGGATCGGCACCAGCAGCAGCCCGACGACGATCAGGAAGAGCGAGTCGCGGAACGGGAAATCGACCCACGCGAAGCCGTACGCCGCCAGAGCGCAGAAGAAGACGGGCAGGATCGTGGCCGGTACGGTGATGATCACGCTGTTGATGAACGAGTTCAGCATGCCCTGGGAGCCGAGGACCTGCTGATAGTTGTCGAGCGTGAAGCTCAGCCGCCCGGCGAAGATCTCCCACCAGCCTGTGCTGAGGATCTCGGACGCGGGCCGGAACGAGGTGATCAGCAGGCCGACGGTCGGCAGCAGCCAGATCAGGCCCACGATGGCCAGGCCGATGTGGATCGGGGCCTTGGTGAGCATGCGCGTGATCCGCTCGCTGGTGGTTCGCGGCGGTGCCTCGACCGCCACGCTCTCTCCGAACGTCATGCGACCACCCTCTCACTGCGGAAGCGCCGGATGTTGAAGATCATGACCGGGATCAGGATGATCAGCATCACGACCGCGACCGTGGCGCTGTAGTCGAAGTTGCGCGCACTGAACTGTTGGTACATCTGCACCGCGATGACGTTGCTGGCGTTCCCCGGGCCGCCCTTGGTCATGATGTAGACCAGGTCGAACAGCTTCACCACGTTGATGGTCAGCGTGACCGCGATGACCGAGATGGGCAGCGACAGCATCGGCACGATGATGCGCCGGAAGATCTGGCCCTCCGTCGCGCCGTCGACGCGCGCGGCCTCCAGGATCTCGCTGCTGATACCCTTCAGCGCGGCGGACAGGATGACGACCGCGAACCCGGCCGATCCCCAGATCCCGGCGATGATGAGCGCGGTGTTCACGAACGTCGCGTTACCGAGCCACGAGATGGGGTCCACGCCAACCACACCAAGGATGGCGTTGATCAGCCCCGTATCCGGGTCAGGTGAGTAGACGAAGCGCCAAATGACGCCGAGCGCGGTCGCGGCGATCGCCATCGGCAGGAAGACGATCGCCTTGATGATGCGCTCGTAGCGCACCCGCGTCGCCATGACGGCGACGATAAGGCCGATGACGATGCAGCCACCGGTATAGAACAGCAGCCACAGGACGTTGTTGAAGATCGAGCCGCCGGGGGGCCAGCGCAGCGACAGGAAGCGCGGGTCGGCGGTGAGCAGCTGGACGTAGTTCCCCAGGCCGTCGTCGAAGCTGAGGATGACCGTCCGGATCGCCGGATAGATCATGAAGACGGCGAGCAGCAGGACCGCCGGGCCGATGAAGATGAGCGCGGCCATGTTCCAGCCCTGGAGGAACTTCGGTCCGCGCGATTCGGCGACGTCGGGTGCCGACTCCCGAGCGGCCGTTGCGGTGCTCATCGAGACCTCCTCGTCGTTGAGGATGTGCCGAGGGGTGGCGGAAGGATCCGCCACCCCTCATCGCTTAGCGAGCGATCAGCCGCCGGCGTCCGAGAACGCCTGCTGGACTCCGGTCTGGAAGTCCTCCAGCGCCGCGCCGATATTGTCGGGGTCGCTCAGCGCCGTCTGGAGCGTCGCACCGAAGTCGGGCGAGCCGGATGGCAGCAGGTCTGAGCCGTCGAACACGGCGGCCTCGGCGTTCGCCACCTGCTCGGCCTCCTGCGAGGCCAGCTCGTTCGGATAGGCCGACGACTCGACGCCGATGATCGGGGAGATGATCGTGCCCTGCTCGGCCCACACGGTGCCGGCCTCGGGGCTGATCATGTACTCCATGAACGCGGCCACGTCGGAGTCGTTGGTGAACGCCGCGATGACGTCGCCACCGATCGTGATGCCCGTGTTCCCGTCATCCATGGTCGGGAAGTCGAAGAAGCCGATGTCCTCGCCGATGACGAGGTCGGGATTGACCTGGCCGAGGGCGATGCCACCGACGAAGCCGCCCTCGTAGAAGAGCCACGCGTCGTTGTCGGCCGCGAAGGTCTGCCCGATGGCATCGACGAAGGCTGTGCCCAGCGCGCCGTTGACGCCGCCGACGAGGTTGTCGTCGTTCAGGATCTCGGTCATCTTGTCGATGGCCGCGGTCACGGTGTCATCGGTGAACGGAGTCTCGCCGGTGAACAGCGACATGTAGGCATCCGCGCCGTTCATGCGCAGGTAGATCATCTCGAACCAGTCGGTCAGGTTCCAGGTGTCGCTGCAGCCGCAGGCCCACGCCGGGCCGTCGTAGGCGTCACCCAGGGCGACCATGTCGTCGTAGGTGGCCGGAACCTCCAGGCCCAGCTCGTCGAAGCTCGACGGGTGATACCACACGGTGCCCTTCGAGTTGAGCTTGACCATTGGCGCGTAGAGCGTGCCGTCGACCGTGCCGATGTCGAGGATACCGGGCGCGTAGAGGTCCTCGATGTCCGCCCGCGCGATCCCGAGATCCTCCATCGGGATCAGCAGGCCGTCCTTGGCGAAGCTCTGCATGAATCCGATGCCGGGCATGATCGCCACGTCCGGCGGGGTGCCACCGGCGGCGCGGGTGCTCAGGACGCCCGCGTAGTCGTCGCGAACGGTCTCGTACTCGGCATGGATGCCGGTCGACTCCTCGAACGCATCGAGCACGGCCTGGAAGGCCTCGCCCTCGGCGCCGCCCCACAGCGAGGTGACGCTGATCTCACCGTCGCCCTCGGCCTGCTCGCCGCCGTCCCCGCCGCCACCACCGCTGGCGCCGGGCTCGCCCTCGTTGCCGCTGCTACACGCAGCCAGCACGAGCAACAGCACCATGAACGGTGCCATCAGTCGAAACTTGGACATTCGGTTCCTCCACCTATCCATGGTCCGTGGCACGCGCCACGCTTCGTCATACGGGCGACGTTAGCCCGCCAGAGCCTTCTCCGAATCGGGATCGAAGATGTGCAGCTTCTCCATCGGCACCGCGAAGTCGACGCGATCACCGACCGCGACCTTCTTGTCCGACGGCAGCAGGGCCACGATCTCGTTGCCCTCCGCTTGCGCATGAATGAGCTCGTCGTTGCCGAGGTACTCGACCACGTCGACCGTGGCCGGGATGCGCACGGCGCTCGTCTGCTGGCCGTTGGCGATCTCGATGTGCTCAGGACGGAAGCCGATGAGCACGCTGGCGCCGTCCGGACGCGAGTCGGCGGCGCGCGCCTGCTCCCCGGCGAGCTCGAGCTTGTGACCACCGAACATGAGGTCCTTGCCCTCTGACTTGGTGGTCGCGAAGTTCATCGACGGAGAACCAATGAACCCGGCGACGAACACGTTCACCGGGTGGTCGTAGAGCTCCTGGGGCGTTCCCACCTGTTGGAGGATGCCATCGCGCATGACCGCGATCCGATCGCCCATGGTCATGGCCTCGACCTGGTCGTGGGTGACGTAGATGGTGGTCGTCCCGAGGCGCTGGTGCAGCCGCGCGATCTCGGCGCGGGTCTGGACGCGCAGCTTTGCGTCCAGGTTGGACAGCGGCTCGTCCATCAGGAACACCGATGGCTCGCGCACGATGGCGCGACCGAGGGCGACGCGCTGCCGCTGGCCGCCGGACAACGCCTTCGGCTTTCGGTCGAGGAACCGCTCGAGGCCCAGGATCTCGGCCGCCTCCTTGACGCGGCGGTCGATGTCCTCCTTCTTCGTCTTCCGCAGCTTGAGGCCGAAGGCGAGATTGTCGAACACGCTCATGTGCGGATAGAGCGCGTAGCTCTGGAAGACCATGGCGATGTCGCGGTCCTTTGGCGCGACGTTGTTCACGACGCGATCGCCGATGAGGAGCCGCCCGTCGCTGATCTCCTCCAGGCCCGCCACGCAGCGCAGCGCGGTCGTCTTGCCGCAGCCGGAGGGCCCGACCAGGCAGATGAACTCGCCATCGCCGATCTCGAGATTCAGGTCGTTCACGGCTATGACGTCTTCGCCGTACCGCTTGTACAAATGGTCGAAGGTGACGGTCGCCATCGAGTCCTCGCTCCTGTTCGTCACGGCAGGCTCAGGGCGGGCCATGCGGCCCACGCTCGGGGAAGGCATCATAGTACGGGTTGCAACCCAGCCCATCGGCCCCTCGGCACACGGCAACTCCTCATGCAACTGCTCATCGCCGCCGCTCGGTGGCTCCTCGCACGGCTCTCCGCCGCCCTCGTCCTGGTCGCGGTGGCCGGTCGCGTGCGCCGCTGGTGGCGCCGCCGCACCAAGGCGAGCCGAGCCCGCCGCACCGCCGAGCGCGCCATCCTGCCCTCCCTGTACGACCTCTATCCGGCGGCCACGTCGGCGCCTCGTCGGCCGGTCGGCCTGCGAACGGTGCCCCTCGATCGGATCGTGGGGACGACGCGTCATCCTTCGCAGAACACGGCCGACTTCCTCCCGCTGCCGCGCCTCCGGGGCGCGAACTGGCGGGCGCGCTGGCAGCGCATCAATCGGGCAATGGACCGCCTGGCCATGCTGCCGCCCGTCGACCTGCTCCAGGTGGGGGAGGAGTATTTCGTCGAAGACGGCCACAACCGCGTCGCGGCAGCGCGCGAGGCCGGCGGCATCGACATCGACGCCGATGTCACGCAGCTCGTCGTGCCGGGTGTGGCGACGCCGGTCCATGGCCGACTGGATGGCAGCTCGTTGATCGGTGCGCAGGAGGTTCGCCAGGCGGGGATGGGGCGGCAGTCCCGAACGGTCGAGCAGCGCACGGCCAGCGACGTGATGACCCGCGAGGAGCTGCTGCGCGAGACCGAGGGCTCCGAGTGACGGATCGCCTCCGGCTGCGGTGGCCGGATCCGGCGCCGTTCGCCGGTCGCGACGGCCGTCCGCTGCGCATCCTGGCCATCAGCGACGAGCCCGACCCCTCGCTCGACCATGCCGGAACGCGCGAGGGCCTCGGCAAGGTCGACCTCATCATCGGCGCGGGAGACCTCCAACCGGAGTACCTCTCCTTCGTGGCCGATGCCTTCCATGCGCCGATGCGCTACGTCCGCGGCAACCATGACCACGGCGCGGCGTGGGAACACACGGAACGCAAGCTGCTGCCGCAGCCGATGCCGGATGCCACGGTCGTCCACGAGGCAGGGCTGCGGCTCATCGGCTTCTCCGGCTCACCGAGGTATAGCGACCGTGGGACGGAGGTCTCGGCGATCGGGATGTGGGGACTGTCGATCCTCGCCTGGCTGCGGGCATGGCGATCGCTCCCGCTTCTCGTCGTCAGTCACGCGCCGCCACGCGACGTCAACGACGACGACGACCGCGTGCACCGCGGCTTCACCGCCTTTCGGTGGCTGGTGCGTCGCCTCTCCCCGCCGCTGTGGCTGCACGGCCACACGGCCCTCGTGCGGCGGGGGATCGACGACCGCTCGGCGATGTTCCACGACACGCTGTTCTACAACTGCACTGGCGCCACGTTGATCGAGCTCATGCCGCCCGAGGCGTCCGGCGATTGACTCGCTCGCTCGGCGAGTAAGCTGCGGCACGGGTCGTGCATCGCGTCTCGGGCACCGATGGCATATGCGTGACAGGAGGAAGGCATGGGCGATCTCGGGTTCTTCGGCTGGATCATCATCGGCTTGCTGGCGGGCGCGCTGGCCGGCTTCTTCGTGCCCGGCCGGGAGCGCATGGGCTGCATCGGGACGATGCTGGTCGGCATCGTCGGTGGCTTCATCGGCGGCTTCCTGTGGGTCAACGTGCTCAACCAGGACGAGGCCAGCGGCTGGCTGGGTGCGCTGGTGATCGCGACGATCGGATCCATCCTGGTCCTCTTCGTCCTGCGCTCGATGAGCCGCGACTGAGCCGATCCCCCCGCATGGAGCTTCTCGCGCGGCTGCACACGCTGCCCGGGCTGGTGCTCGCGGCCGGCCTGGCGGTGCTGGCCATCATGTCCGGCGTGATGGCCGTGCTCGATCGGCCGCCGATGCCGTCGCTCGACTTCGCGCGCCGCGTGCTGCTGGGCATCATCGTGGCCGAGGCGGCGGTCGGCCTGGTGCTGGCCCTGCGCGGCGCGGAGCCCGACGAGTGGATCCACTGGCTCTACGGCGGGATCATCATCGCCGCGCTGTTGCTGCCGGCGACGCTGGTCACCAACGGGACGCCACGATCGAGGAGCGCCGCGTTGGCGGGTGCGGCCGGCCTGGCCGCGATCTTCGCCTGGCGGCTGTGGGGAACCGGCTGAGGTGCGCCTCGTCCTTCCTGGGCTCGCCATCATCGGTGTCTTGGTCCTCGCCAGCCCGAGCGAGCCGGTCGTCGCGCAGGAAGGGGCGTCTGGCGGATCGGTCGAGCGCGGGGCCGAGCTGTTCCGCGTCGGGTGCGCCACCTGCCACGGCGCTCGGGGCGAAGGGATCGATCCCTGGCCGGCCATCGCGGGGGCGGGCGAGGCGGCAGCCGACTTCCAGCTGCGCACCGGGCGTATGCCGTACACCGGCGAGCCCGGGCAGCAGACACAGCCCAAGCCCCCGGCCTACGACCCTGAGGAGATCGCCGACCTGGTCGCCTTCGTCGGCAGCCTCGGCGACGGTCCGGCCATCCCGGACGTCCAGACCGATGAGGCGCTCCTCCAGCAAGGCTACGAGCTCTTCGCCGTGAACTGCGCCCCGTGCCACGGGGCCACCGGCAGGGGAGGCGCGGTCGGCGGCGGCGCGATCGCCTGGCCTCTGTTTAACGCCGATCCGCGCACGGTCGGCGAGGCGATGCTCACCGGGCCGGGACAGATGCCGGTCTTCGACCTCGGCGACGAGCCGATCGCCGCCGTGGCGACCTACGTCGAGTTCCTCCAGTCTGCCGACGATCCAGGCGGGTTCGAGATCGGCGGGATCGGCCCGGTGCCCGAGGGCTTCGTCGCCTGGCTCGTCGGGATGGGGCTCCTCATCGGCGTCGTGTACCTGATCGGACGGCGCTGGGACCGAACGGGGCATCGCTCATGACGCCGACGCGAGCGGTTGCCGCTGCGTTCGCCCTGAGCGCGCTCGCGTCCGTGGCGCTGGTGGTCGTGTACGTCATCGGCGGGAATGCGCAGATCGAGGGTGTCCTGCTGGCCCTGGCGTTGGGCGGCATCGGCGCGGGGATCGTGATCTGGGCCATCCGGCTGCTGGATGTGCCGATCGAGGTCGAGGAGCACGAGTCGCTGGCGTCAACCCCGGAGCAGCGCTCGGAGGCCGTCTCGGCGGCGGAGCTCGAAACCGTTACGCGTCGTCGGTTCCTGGTGCGGCTCTTGCTCGGCGCCGGCGCGGCGCTGACCGCGGCGCTGGCTATCCCGGCCCTCTCGCTCGGCCCGCAGCCCGGGCGAGCCCTGTTCTCGACCGGCTGGCGTCGCGGGTCGCGCGTCGTCGACGGTGATGGTCAGCCGATCCGGCCCGGCGACCTGGGCCTCGGCACGGTGCGGACCGTGTTCCCGGAGGACGCCATCGGTCGCGCCGATGCCGCGACGCTGCTCATCCGCGTGCGCCCCGCAGAGCTGCGCCTCGAGGGCGACCGGGCCGGCTGGGCGCCGGAAGGCGCCATCGGCTACTCGAAGATCTGCACCCATGCCGGCTGCCCCGTGGGCCTCTATCGCGCCGAGGACAACGCGCTGCTGTGCCCCTGCCACCAGTCGACCTTTGACGTGCTGCGCGGCGCGGTGCCGACATTCGGGCCGGCCGCGCGCCGGCTGCCGCAGCTGCCTATGGGCGTCGATGACGATGGCTACCTGGTCGCGCTGGACGACTTCCCGGAGCCGGTGGGCCCGTCGTTCTGGAACGTGACGCACGAGGTTGAGTCGTGACGGTGTTCCGCTGGTTCGACGACCGGCTTGGCCTGGCGGCGTGGACCCGCACCGGGCTGCGCAAGGTGTTCCCGGATCACTGGACCTTCCTGTTCGGCGAGGTCGCGCTCTTCTGCCTGGTGGTGCTGGTGCTGACCGGCGTCTTCCTGACCCTCTTCTATGTGCCGGATGCGACGCCGGTGACCTACGACGGCCCATACGTGCCGCTGCACGGCGCGCGCGTGTCGGCGGCGTATCGGTCCGTGCTGGAGCTGTCGTTCGAGGTGCAGGCAGGGCTCGTCATGCGCCAGGTGCACCACTGGGCAGCCCTGGTGTTCGTGGCCGCGATCGTGGTGCATCTGCTGCGCGTCTTCTTCACCGGCGCCTATCGGCGGCCGCGCGAGATCAACTGGCTGATCGGGATCGGTCTGCTGACCTTTGCGCTGGCGATGGGCATCACCGGCTACTCGCTCCCCGACGATCTGCTGTCCGGCACCGGGCTGCGCATCATCTACTCGGCCGTGCTGTCCATCCCGTTCCTCGGGCCGTGGGCGGCGTTCCTGCTCTTCGGCGGCGAGTTCCCGACGGAGACCATCGTGTCGCGCCTCTTCGTCTTCCACATCATGCTGCTGCCGGCGCTGCTGCTCGGGCTGGTCGGTGTTCACCTGGCGGTCCTGTGGCGCCAGAAGCACACCCAGTGGCCCGGTGGCGGGGCGACGGAAACGCGGCTGGTGGGGAAGCCGTTCTGGCCGACGCAGGTCTTCAAGTCCACCGGGCTGCTGCTGTTGACGGCCGCCGTGCTGGCGCTGATGGGCGGGCTGCTCCAGATCAATCCGATCTGGACCTACGGTCCCTTCGACCCGACGCGCGTCTCGGCGCCATCGCAGCCTGATTGGTACGTGGGCTGGCTGGATGGCGCCTTGCGGCTGTTCCCGCCGTGGGAGGTCACGTTGCTTGGCGTGACGATCCCTTCGCCGTTCATCCCGGGCATCCTGCTCCCGGGTCTGGCGTTCGGGATCATGACGCTGTGGCCGTTCCTCGAGTCGTGGGTGACCGGCGACCATCGTGAGCACCACCTGCTCGAGCGGCCGCGCGATGCTCCGGTTCGAACCGCGGTCGGGGTCGCGGCACTGCTCCTCTTCGTCCTGCTGACGTTGGCGGCGGGCAACGACGTGGCCGCGGTCATCCTGCGCATTCCGCTGGAGGAGACGACCAACCTGCTTCGGATCGCGGTGGTGGTGGTGCCGGTGGTGGGCGCGCTCGTCACCTACCGGGTCTGCGTCGGGCTGCGTCGGCGCGATGCGGCGCTCCGGGGCCGGCCGCGTCCGGGCGCCACTCGCCTGGAGCGCAATGCCGCTGGAGGGTTCGACTCGGAGGAGTAGGCGACGCGTGGCGCCGCCTCGTGCCTCGTTTTGGCTCCGCCGGTCGGTAGGTCGTCCGAACTTCCCCGGAAGCGCTCCTCAGGGTCGTCTGGACGTCGGCGCGGTCGGTAGATCGTCCGAATTTCGCCGGAAGCGCTCCCCAAGGGTTGTATGGGCGATCTAACGGTCAGCCTCACGCACGAAGCGCCCCCAGCCGCGCAGCTCACGCGTGCTGCTGACCGTTAGAACGCTCATGCGACGCGCAGAACCGGCTTCCCGCACGATGCGCTTCTTAGATCGCCCGCGGGCAAAGGATCGTGCAGCTCACGCGCGGAACTGACCGGTAACGTGGCGATGCGACACGCAACC
>DASTTX010000139.1:0-7519 GCA_035759945.1 Candidatus Limnocylindria bacterium
TGGCCGAGGTTCCCGCCCCGGAGGCCGAGCGCCGGGAGTCGGACGAGCCAATCACCTGACCGCCTTCTTCACGAGCTCGGCGATCTTCGCTTCATCGGCCGGCGTCAGCTTCGTCAGCGCCCATGACGTCGCCCACATCGAGCCGTCGTCCAGGTTGGCGGCCTCCTCGAAGCCGAACGTCGCGAAGCGAGACTTGAACTTGTCGGCGGCCTTGAAGAAGCAGACGACCTTTCCGTCCTTTGCCCAGGCGGGCATCCCGTACCAGGTCTTCGGCTCGAGCTGCGGCGCGTTTGCCGTGACGATGGCGTGGATGCGCTCGGCCATGTCGCGGTCGGGTGGCGGCATCGCGGCGATCTTGGCCAGCAGGTCGCTCTCGCCGTCAGGCTTGCCACCCTTGGCCGCCTTGAGCTCCTTCGAGCGTTCCTTCATGGCGGCGATCTCGTCCTCGGTCCACTGATGATCGTCGGCCGTCCGCTTGGTCGGTCTCTTCGTGTCAGGCATCGCGCAGCTCCTTGCTGGTCGGTCTGGTGGTGGGTGTGTTGCGCCTGATCCTACGGACCATCAGGGCCGCCTGGCTTCTCCGAAACTGACCGATCACGAGTGAGCTCGAAGACGGGCCGGCCGCGAGCGGCCTCGATCGGGTCGTCGAGGTCGACACCGTCGACGATGCGAATGAAGGAGGCGCCGAACGGGATCCGCCGAGCCAGGGGACCCAGGACGTCGCGGAAGAAGGCCACCCGCTGTGCCGGGTCGAGCTCCACCGCACGCACGTCATCCTGGCGGTCGCCCACCCCAATCGTCGCCTCGCCGGCGGCGCGCAGGTTGCGCACCCAGTTGACCTCGCCCCACGGCGCCCATACCCAACGCCTGCCGGCATCCTCGATGACGGCCAGGGGAGTGGTGCGCGGCATGCCGGAGCTGCGGCCGCGGATGGTCAGCAGCCGGTTGGGCCCAAGCGGCACGCGGGCGGTGAGGAGGCGTCGCGCCACGGGACCGAAGGCGCGGACCCACCATGGGGCGTGATCGGCGTGGCCGATGTGGGTAGTCATGTTCGTTCTCCCTTCGTGTGTCTGGGTGTCGCGTCACCGGGCCACGCTCCCGAGCCAGCTGCCGATGAAGAGCAGCAGACCGAGCGCAATCCCGAAGCCGATGACGACCGCGGGGTGATCGCCGAGCGACGGCTGGGTCGGGGCGCGTCGCACCGGCCGCGTCACCCGCCCGTACGTGGTGCGCCGCGACTCCGGCCACTCCGCCCAGGTCGTCGAGGTGCGCGGGCCGTAGCCCGAGCCCGCCCAGGCGGTCCGCTGGCGTCCGGCGTAGTGCCGCTGCGGCCGGCGGGCAGCTCGCGGAGCGTCGTAGCCGGCGCGGCGGGCGGGGTCCGAGAGGATCCGCCACGCCTCGTTGATGCGTCGCATCCGCTCCGCGGCACCTTGCCCCGGGTTGACGTCCGGGTGAAACCGCTTGGCGAGGCGCCGGTGGGCGCGCGCAGCATCGGCTCGGCTGGCGCCGAACGGAATTCCGAGCGTTGCGTACGGGTCCATCGTCGTCGTTGCCATGTCAGGCGCTCGTCGGCGGGCGCCGGGAGGCGCGGCCGGCATTGGTCTGGAAGAGCAGGTCGGCGACGACGAGGGTCACGATCGCGACCTCGATGCCCTTCGTCACCCAGCCGAGGGTGAAGTACGGACCGACCACCAGGTAGGCCACGATGGTGACCGATGCGAAGCCGGCCAGTCCGAGCTTCGGGAGCCAGCCGAGGCGGCAAATGGCCGGCGTCGGCGCGATTGCGGCGACCACGTAGGCGGCGCCCAGGGCCACGTAGCCGGCGGCGTTGAGCAGGAAGAGCGTCCCACCCAGGCTGAAGTGGATGAACGCGGTGGCGAGGGTGAGCTCGAGGATCACCCCGGTGAGGAGGATCCGCGGTGTTGAAGTCTGGGTCACGGTGAATGTCTCCGGTCGTTGCTTGGGTGTCATACAGAGCACGAACCGATGTCGCCGGATGTGACCGGAGCGGCGAAATCCGCGACCATGTCACATATCCGCCACCCGTTTCGTGCTCCATTCATGACCACACCGATGACGACGACGACATGACACGACGCGACTGGCTGGCGGAGGAGTTCGAGCGCCATCGCGGGCACCTGCGCGCGGTCGGCTACCGCATGCTCGGGTCCGTCACGGAGGCCGATGACGCGGTCCAGGAGGCATGGCTGCGCCTCGATCGCAGTGATCCCGGCGGCTCGGATGATCTCCGCGGCTGGCTCACCGTGGTGGTGGGGCGCATCTGCCTGGACATCCTCCGCCGTCGCAGGTCCCGCCGGGAGGAGCTCGCCGGCTCGTGGCTACCCGAGCCCATCCTCCGAACGCCCGATGACACCGATCCGGAGCACGAGAGCGTGATGGCTGACTCGGTCGGACTCGCGCTCCTCGTGGTCCTCGAGTCCCTCACACCGGCCGAGCGCCTCGCCTTCGTCCTGCACGACGTGTTCGGGGTGCCGTTCGAGGAGATCGCGCCGGTGGTCGAGCGCTCGCCGGCCGCTGCCCGTCAGCTCGCCAGCCGCGCACGACGCCGGGTGCGCGCCGAGGCACCCGAGCCGGACGCGGATCTCGCGGTCCAGCGCCGAGCGGTGGACGCCTTCCTGGCTGCCTCTCGCGAGGGCGACTTCGAGGGACTGCTCCGGGTTCTCGATCCTGACGTCGTCCTGCGAGTCGACGGAGGTCCGAACGCTCCGCGCGCGTTCGCGCAGCCGCCCTTGGTCGGCGCGGAGAACGTGGCTCGCCAGGCGATGCTGTTCCGGTCGCGAGCCGCGGAGGCCGAGCCGGTGGTGGTCAACGGCACGGCCGGGCTGCTCGTGCGCTTCCCGGCACGGTCGCTCCTCGGGGCGTTCACGGTGGTGGACGGGCGTATCGCCGAGATCTACCTCATCGCCGATCCGGAGAAGCTCCGAGGAATACCCGCGGACTGAGCTGCCTCAGACGGAGTCCAGCGCCTCGATGATCAGGTCGACGATCTGAGGCGCCGCGACCGGATCGGTGACTCCGTCATGGGTCACGCCCGGCAGGACGATGCCCTCGGCGTCGAAACCGGCGGCGCGCAGGGCGTCCACGTCGGCCTTCCCGACGCGATCCTCCGATCCGGCGATCAGCCACATCGGCGGCGCGGAGTCTCCGGCGTCCGCGAGCGGCGGGCGGGGGCTGCCGAGGGCCACGACGCCGTCAGGCTTGGCGCTTCCATCGGCCAGGCACGCCTCGGACTCCTCGTCGGGCTCGATCGCGATCTGGAGGCCCATGATGCCGCCCTGCGAGTGACCGACCAGCAGGAGCCGATCCGGGTCGCCACCGTAGTCGGCCGCGTGCGCCCGGGCGTATCGGACCGCGCAGCGAGCGTCGCTGATGGAGTCGGAGTCGTAGTTGGCCGTCATGACGCCGCGATACGGCATCAGGAACACGACGGCACCGCGCTTCGCGAGCTCGACGGCGAGCGGCGCCTGGTAGCGACGCTCGTTGAACAGCTTGCCGCCGCCGTTCAGGAGGACGATCGTCGGGTGGTCGGTGCCATCGACCGGCGCGATGACGTCCCCCGGCACGCGGCACGGCGTGCCACCGCACTCGGTCACATCGGTGAAGAGCACGTCGACGTCGGTCTGGAGGCCTTGCACCAGATCGGGTGGAAAGGACCCGAGCGGCGACGGCGTCGGCGCAGCGGTCGAGCTGACGGGTGGTGGTGTGCCTGCGCAGGCGCCGAGCGCGAATCCGGTGACGACGAGTGCCGCCACCCACCGCCAGCCGAGATCGCGCCTTTTCACGCTGCGTACGGTACTGCGTGTAGCATCCGGCCGATGACCCGGATGAGGGCGGCATACGCGGACCGGTACGGCGGACCTGACGTGGTCCGCATCCGGGATGTCGAACGACCGACGCCGGCGGGGAATGAGGTTCTGGTGCGGGTGCGGGCCGCATCGGTCAACCGTGCCGACCTCGACGGCCTGAAGCCGAAGCCGGGGTTCCTCCGGCTGTTCATGGGACTGCGCGCGCCCCGGAACCAGGGGGTCGGCATCGACGCCGCGGGTGTTGTCGAAGCGGTCGGTCCCGAGGTCGCGCGATACCAGCCCGGCGACGAGGTCATGACCGACCTGTTCGCCGCGGGCCGCTTCGGCGCGTTCGCCGAGTACGTGTGCGCTCGCGAGAAGGCCTTCGAGCCGATACCGATCGGCATGCCGTTCGAGGAGGCCGCCACGCTGCCGCACTCCGCGGTGCTGGCGCTCCAGGGCATGCGCCTGCGCGACGGCCGCACGTTCGAGCCGGGCGCTCACGTCCTGATCGACGGGGCATCCGGCAACGTCGGGCCGTTCGCCATCCAGATCGCGAAGGCCATGGGTGCCGAGGTCACCGGCGTTGCCAGCGGCGACAAGCTGAACTTCGTCCGCTCCGTCGGCGCCGATCACGTCATCGACTACCGGAGCGTCGACTACACGAAGGCCGGGGAGCGGTACGATTGGATCGTTGCGGTCGACGCGCATCACCCCATCCGCGCGGTGCGCCGCGCGCTCAAGCCCGGGGGCGTCTACCTGACCATGGGAGGCACCACCGCCACCATGTTCGCCGCGCTGGGTGGGAGCCTGGTCATGTCGCGCTTCGGCGACAGGTGGTCCGGGATGATGCTGTGGTGGAAGCCGATGCATCGGCCGGACATCCATACCCTCAAGAAGCTGATCGCCGACGGCAAGCTGAAGCCGATGATCGATCGGCGGTATCGGCTGGAGGAAGTCGCAGACGCGCTGCGGTGGGTGGAGGACGGCCATGCCCGCGGCAAGGTCGTCATCACGCAGCGGCCCGAGGCGTGATCCTCGACCGGCTCCCCGAGCGGATCCGGCGGGTCCTCTACGCAGCCGGGACGCGCGCGGATCGCCTGCGCGACCCCGACGCCGTCGTCGCCGCGCTCGCCGTCCGGCCGGGCATGGTGGTCGGCGACCTCGGCCCGGGCGCGGGTCACTTCACGCTTCGACTGGCACGGGCCGTTGAGCCCGGTGGCCTCGTCTACGCGCTCGACGTCCGGCGCGGCATCCTCGAGGACCTAGGTCGGGCCGCGGACGAGCGCGGCATCACGAACCTGCGCACCGAGTTCATCCCGCGCGATCGGCTGGAGATCCCCCAGCCGGTGGATCTCCTCTTCGTCTCGGCGACGTATCACCACCTGCCCGAACGAACGGCGTACTTCGCGCGGGCGCGAACGAACCTCCGGCCCGGTGGGCGCGTCGCGATCCTGGAGTCGCGGCGCCAGGGCGTTCTGGCGAGGTGGCTGGCCATCCATGCCTCATCGCCGCGCCAGATCAAGCGCGAGATGAGGCATGCCGGGTACCGGCTCGCGACCACGCACGACATCGTTCGGGATTACTGGTTCGGCATCTTCGAGGTCGCCAGCGCATGATCCTGAGCAAGGACCGCGACCCGCGGCTCATCACCATCCGGCGTGGCGGGACGCTGACCGACGACGACCATCACCGTCTGGCGATCTGGGCGGCCGACTGCGCCGATCACGTCCTCCACCACTTCGAGAGCGTTCGGCCGGACGACGACCGCCCGGGTCGCGCGATCGCGCTGGCACGCGCCTGGTCGCGCGGCGAGGCCTCGATGACGGAATCGCGCACCTCGGCTGGCCATGCCAACGCGGCGGCCCGGGACCTGCGCGGTGCCGCCCGCTACGCCGCGTACGCAGCCGCCCAGGCGGCGGCGGTCGCCCATGTGGCGGCCCACGAGCTTGGTGCGGCGGCCTACGCCATCAAGTCCGCCCAGGCCGCTGTCCCGGCTGCCGAACGCGAGAGCGCCGGTGACCTCGAACGCGGCTGGCAGCGTGACCAGCTGCCCGACGAGATTCGAGAGCTCGTGCTTGACGACCAACGCATCCGCAACGATCTGTGCTGGTCGGTTTTTGGGTAAGGCCGGTGTCAGCTCGACGTCGGATCAGCGTCGTATGCGGTGTAGACGTTGAGCGCGATGCCGTTCGGATCACGGATCACGAGGCCGCGCCCGCCCCAAGGCCGATCGGCCGGCTCGCGCACGATCTCGACTCCCGCCGCCACGGCGCGCTCATGGATGCCTTCGATTGCGGAGACCTGCAGGCCGATGAAGAGCGAGTCGTTGTCGACCCGCTGTGCCCGCTCCGGAAGGTCGATGAGCTCCACGCGCGCCGGACCGCCGGCCGAGAGCGTCGCCCCGTGCCCGGCATCGGTCCACTCCTCGACGACCTCGAGGCCGGTCACGTCGCGATAGAAGGCGAGTGAGGCATCGAACGTCGCGGTCGTGATCACGACAACGAGCTGCTCGACGTCGGCTCGGCTCGCTGGCTCGTCGCTGTGCATCAGGCCTGTGTCGGCGCTATCAGCGCGCCGGCGACGGTGCGAGGCCCGCCTGCCGGAACAGCAGCCCCGAAGCGACCCAGGCGGCGATCCAGAAGGCGTCCGCCGGCAGCGTCGGACCCAGACCAGCCACGAGACCGATGACGGCCACCACCGCATGGGCGGCTGCCGTCGCGAACATCGCGATGGCCGCCTCGCGTGGCTCGAAGCGTCCGATGGCCAGCCCGACGAGGGCAACGAACAGGACGAGGACGTACATCAGGTTGCCGTTCTCGACGTCCATGAAGCCGACGGCCAGGTTGACCCAGATCAGCCCGAGCGCGGCGAGCGCCGCGATGCCGACCGCGGCTCGGTGCAGCACGTTCGCCGATCGCGTGGTGGCATACTCGTAGAGCAGGCCGCAGGCCAAGACGAGCACGCCGACGATGCCGAAGTCCATCGGCCCCCAGCTCACGCCGTCCTGCCTGCTGCCGGGGTCGGGGAACGCGATGTCGAAGGCCATGGCCAGCGCCGGAATTGCCAGCACGCCGGCCGTCACGATGATCCAGCGGAGGTACTTCAAGGGTTGCGTGGTCATCTGCGCGAGGTTCTCCCTGATGATTCCGCCTGACGTCTCGGCGAAGGTCCTGGCCGCGAAGCCGACGAGGCCGCGGTTCGCATCGGTCCGCTCACGAGCCAAGTCGGTGAAGGTCTGCGCCATCGGCTCCGCGAAGCGTTCGCGGAAGGTCCGCGGGTAGAGGCGGAGCAGCCGGCCATACCAGCGTCGGTATCGGCGAATCTGGCGCTCAGGCGCCATCGGTTGATGCCTTCGGGGTGAGGCGCTTGGCGGTGGCGACGGCCACGACGCTTCGGTACCGGTCCAGCTCTGCCTGGAGCGCAATGCGTCCGGCACCGGTGATGGCGTAGTAGATCCGCCGCTCGTCGTCCATGTCGGGGTCGGGGCGCTTGTCGCTCTCACGGATCAGCCCGGCGTCCATCATGCGGCCGATGGACCCGTACAGCGTGCCAGGACCCATCTTCACCTTGCCCTGCGAGTCGGCCTCCACCTGTTTCATGATCGCGTAGCCGTGCCGCTCCCCCGGCGAAAGCGCCAGCAGGATGTGCAACACTGCCGGGGTCAGGGGAGCTGGCGGCCTGCTCATCTCGCTCATCCGGCTACACTATAT
>DASTTX010000140.1:0-5727 GCA_035759945.1 Candidatus Limnocylindria bacterium
TCATCTCCGCCGGAGCCTTACGTGGGGCGCTGTTTCCGCGCCGTATCGAGTCCTGCGACGCGTGAGCGCCGCCCGGCGGCGACCGTCGTGCTGCCCGGGCCTCGATAGGTCGCGGAAACGCAGCGCGACCCCGCGGTCAGGTCAAATCACCTCTACCCATCGAGTCAGAGGGCCGGCTTGTGTGACCGCATCCGCACCGACTCGAGGATGCCGAGCCCGAACAGCAGGCTGATCAGCGACGAGCCGCCGTATGTGACGAACGGCAGCGGGATGCCCGTGACGGGCATGACGCCGATGACCATGCCGACGTTGACGAGCACCTGGAACAGGATCATGGAGGCCAGCCCGACGGCGATCATCATCCCGAACGAGTCTCGCGCCCGCCAGCCGATGAGCAGGACGCGCCACACCAGCAGCCCGAACAGCGTGAGCACGATCACGCTGCCGATGAACCCGAGGTCCTCGGCCACCACGGTGAAGATGAAGTCGGTCGACTGGACCGGGATGTAGCCGCGCTGTCCCTCGCCTCCCACCGTGAGGCCACGTCCGAGCCAGCCGCCCGATCCGACGGCGTTCAAGGCCTGGACCAGCTGGTAGCACGCGCCCTGCGGATCGGCGTAGGGATCGAGGAAGCAGAACAGGCGATCGCGCTGGTAGTCGTGCAGCCGGCTGACGGCGACGGGCGCAAGGCCGATGGCGATCGCGGTGAGAACGCCCATCCATCCCAGGCTGGCGCCGCTCATGAACAGCATGCCGATGAGGATCGCGACGAAGACGAGGGCCGTGCCGAGATCGGGCTGGAGGAAGACCAGCAGCGTGGGCACCGCCATCAGCGCGCCAGCGATCACGATGGTCGACAGCCGGCCGATGCGCTCGCGCCGTCCCGCCAGGAACGCGGCCAGAACGGTGATCATCAGCACCTTGCTGACCTCGCTGAACTGGAAGTCGAGCCCGGCAACGGTCACCGACATCTGCGCGCCGAAGAGGGTCGTGCCAACGGCCATCGTCAGCGCCAGCAGGGCCAGCACCACGAGGTAGATCGGCGTCGCAAGCGTGCGCAGCCAGTGATAGTCGACGCTGGCAGCGACGAAGAACAGGGTGAGGCCGATGGCCGCCCAGATCAGGGTCTTGACCGTCTGCGACATGCCGGCCGACGCGGACGGATCGTTGAAGGCCGCCGAATAGCCCATGACGACGCCGATGCCGATGAGCAGCACCACGTACAGCAGCAGCTGAATGTCGAAGTGGCGCCAGTCGCGTCCTTTGAAGGTCTCAACAAACGTTGCAGTTGCGACGCCCATCGGTCAGTTCGCCGTCACGAGGCTGAAGTCGTTCGGGTCCAGGCGCAGGTCCTGGTCGAGGCCGTAGTAGAGCTGGAGGAAGTACTTCACGACCTCGGCCGAGACGTTGCCCGGCACAACGGCCGAGTAGCTGAAGGTCAGGACTGCCAGATCCGCGTCGGTGGCGCCGGCAGCGCTCGGAAGGTACGCGACGAACCACGAGTGGAAGGGCAGCGTGCCCTCCTCGGTGAGCTCCCCGAACTCCGCCGTGCCGGTCTTGCCGGACAGCGCCCCGGGCAGGTGGAGGTCGCGGATGTTGTAGGCATGCCCCGAGGTGATGACCTCGCGCGCGCCGATGCGCATGGTCTGCAGGGTCGACGCATCGGCGGCCAGGGTCCGGATCGCCTCGGGTGCGTACTCGCGGGTGAGCTCGCCGTCGGCGTTCGTCTCGCCGCGGACGATCATCGGCCGCATCAGCGTCCCGCCGTTCGCAACGGCCGCGTAGGCATTGAGCACCTGGAGCGGCGTCACGGCGATCACGTTCTGCCCGATGCCGGCCTGGGCCAGCTCGCCGGTGAAGACGCCGGCGCGGCCCTGGGCGCGCGCCCATTCGGTGCTGGCGATGATGCCCTCCTCCTCACCCGGCAACGCGATCCCCGAAAGCTCGCCGAAACCCAGCTCGTGCGCCCATTTCGCCAGCGGGTCGACGCCCGTGTGGACGGCCATCTGGTAGAAGAAGGTGTCGGAGCTCTTGGCGAAGGCATCCACCATGTCGAGCGGACCGAACCCGGCACGATTCCAGTCGTAGAGGCACTCGCCCTCCGGCGCACCCGGAATCTGGTAGCAGCCGTACGTCGGCCACTGCTGCGAGGCGGTCGTCACGCCCTCCTCCATCGCCGCGATGCCGGTGACGAGCTTGTACGTCGAGCCGGGCGGGTAGATGTCGCTGATGGCGTGGTTCCGCAGCGGGCGGTTGGGATCGGCGAGATAGACGTTGAAGTCGTCGGCGCTGATGCCGGCGGCGAACTTGTTGTTGTCGTAGGCGGGCAGTGACACCATCGCCAGGATCTCGCCGGTCTGGGGGTTCATCACGATCGTGACGCCCTGGCTCACGTTCGCGGCCTCCATGCCCCACATCAATGCCTTCTCGGCGAGGCGCTGGACATCGGCGTCGATGGTCAGCATCAGGTTCTTGCCGGCCACCGGCTCGCGCACCGTCTCGATCACCTTCAGCAGGCGCCCCGAGGCGTCCCGCTCGACGCGCTGCGTGCCGTACGTGCCGCGCAGCTCGTCCTCGAATGACGCCTCGACGCCCGCCCGGCCGATGACGTCGTCGGGCAGGTAGCCGTCCGGCTCCAGCTCCGACAGCTCCTCGCGGTTGATCGGTCCGGTGTAGCCGATGACGTGCGCCAGCAGCGGACCGCCGGGACTGCCGGTCTCGTCGAGGTAGCTGCGCATCGGCTCGACCTCGACCACGATGCCGGGCAGGTCTTCCGCCCGCTCGCCGATGACGAGCGCCGCCTCGCGCGTCACGCCGCGCTCGACCGGAACGAGGTCGTACGGGGAGCCACGGAAGGCGGCCAGCCGATCGCGCATGACGGCTTCGTCACCGCCGGTGATGCGCGCCACGCGTGCCAGGACGGATCGGATCCGGCTCTCCGGGAGGTCGGCAGGACGGACCTTGACGGTCCAGGACGGGACGTTGACGGCCACCGGCCGACCATCGCGGTCGAAGATCAGGCCGCGAGCCGCGGGAAGCGCCACTTCCACGGTGCGGTCGGCGGCAGCGCGTCGCGTGTACTCGTCACCGTTGACGACCTGGAGCTGAAAGAGGCGACCGCCGAGCGCCACCAGGAGGAACAGCGCCGCGACGCCGAACGCCACGAACCGCGCGCGCGATCGGCGCAGGTCGAGCCGGCCGTCGTTCACATCGGCCATGACGTCACCAGGCGGGCAGCTCGTCGACCGCCCATCGGCTCATGGCCGCACGCATGGGGTACACCAGCAGCGCGGCGATGGCCGCGTTGAGCAGGGCCGCGCCCAGGATCACGCCGGTCGGAATGCCGACGATCGACGCGTCGCTCACGAGCTGGCTGATGCCGAGGCTCGCGACGTCCGCAACGATCGATCCTGCAAATGCCGCGAGGACGGGATAGATCCACACCATCCTGCCGAGCATGCGTCCGCCACCCGCCGTGAGGACTGCCACGAGGAGCATCGTCAGCGGCACCGATCCGAGCGGCTCACCGACGAGAAGGTTCGCGGTCAGGCCGGCCACGAATGCCCAGGTGATGCCCGGCAGGAAGCCAATGATGGCGGTGACGAGCACGACCGCGACGAGGACGAGATTCGGCTTCACCCCGCCGATGACGATCACGGGCGACAGCGAGGCGTGCAGGATCCCGACGATGACCGCGAGGAGGGGGCTGAGATACGAGATGGCGGCGGTCCTCGGCGAGCGCAGCAGTTCGACGTCGAGCCGAGTATACGAGCGTGACGGGCTGCAGCGGCGATGTGGATAACACGTGTAAAACGTGAAACATCGTGTGGATAACGAGGTGAGCCACCGGGGTCCAGTAAGCGGCTGGTAAGCCAGCGAGAGGCCGAAAACTGGTAGAATGAGCAGGCCCATCTGAACTCGCAGCGGAGCGCCTGTGGTCCGGGTCACGGCCTGCACAAACCAGAAGGGCGGCGTCGGCAAGACGACCACGGTGATCAACCTGGCGGCCTACCTCGCTCTCTCTGGAACGCGAACTCTCGTCATCGATCTCGACCCGCAGGGCAACGCCACGAGCGGCCTTGGTGTCGACCGTCGCACCGTCGATCGCTCCTCGTACGAGGCGCTCGTCGACCGCGCACCGCTTTCGGAGCTCGCGGTCACGACGACGGTCGATCGACTCGACCTGGTGCCGTCGAGCACGGCGCTGTCGGGAGCCGAGGTCGAGCTGGTGGGCATTCCGGCGCGCGAACGACGCTTGGCCGCAAGCCTGGCGGAGCTCAACGGCCGATATGAACGGGTCCTGATCGACTGTCCACCGTCGCTCGGGCTGTTGACGCTCAATGCGCTGACGGCCGCCGACGGGGTGCTGATCCCGATCCAGACCGAGTACTACGCCCTGGAGGGCCTGAGCCAGCTGGTGAACACCATTCGACGCGTCCGCGAGGGTCTCAACCCACGCCTCGAGATCGAGGGCGTGCTACTGACCATGTACGACGGGCGAACGAAGCTGTCGGCGCAGGTCGCCAGCGAGGTGCGGCGGCACATGAACGGGACCGTCTACCAGACCGTCGTCCCGCGCTCGGTGCGCCTGTCCGAGGCGCCGAGCCACGGCCTGCCGATCGCGCTGTACGACCCGGCATCGCGGGGCGCGGATGCCTACCGCGAGCTCGCCGGCGAGGTGGCCGCCCGTGGCTAGCAACGCGCCGCGCGCCACGCGCGGATTCGGCCTCGGCCGCGGGCTTGACGCGCTCATTCCGACCAGCCGTGACGAGCGGGGCGTGCTCGAGATCGCGCTCGACCGCATCGGGCGCAACCCCGACCAGCCGCGCAGCGCGTTCGACGAGGCACAGCTCGGCGAGCTCGCGGCGTCGATCGCCGTGCACGGCGTCCTCCAGCCCGTCGTGGTTCGTGAGCTGGCCGATGGCGCGTACCAGCTCATCGCCGGCGAGCGGCGGCTGCGGGCCGCGCGGCTGGCCGGCCTGAGCACGATTCCGGCCGTCGTCCGCGACATGGGCGAGAGCACGGACTCCCTCGAGCTCGCGCTCATCGAGAACCTCCAGCGCGAGGATCTGAACCCGATCGACACCGCCCTCGCCTACCGAGAACTTATCGACCGATTCGGGCTGACCCACGAGGCGGTCGCCCGCCAGGTCGGCAAGAGCCGGGTCGCCGTCAGCAACTCGTTGCGGCTGCTCGACCTGGCGGCCGAGACGCGCCAGGCCATCGTCGACGGCCGCATCAGCGAGGGTCACGGCCGAGCGCTCGCCGCGCTCACCGTTCCCGAGCTCCAGCACGCCGTGCTCAACGTCGTGCTCGAGCGCGGGCTCTCGGTCCGCCAGACGGAGGAGCTCGTGCGGCGCAAGCGGGACGAGGCGCCACAGCGGGCGCGCGAGGCGCTCAGCCACGACCTCCAGGACCTGGAGGCGCAGCTGCGTGGCGTGCTCGCCACCAAGGTGGGCATCGTGCGCACCCGCCGCGGTGGACGGCTCGTGATCGACTTCTACTCCGACGAGGAGCTCGACCGCCTGTATTCGATCATCACTCGCGGCGCGAGCGGCCCTGCCGCCCCGACGTCGCCATCGGTTTATCCCGACCACGAGGTTGCTGACTCAGAATGACCGTCGAACGAGCCACCAAGGGCCGCGCCAAGGGCGCCAGCTACACCGCGGCGAACATCCAGGTCCTCGAGGGCCTGACCGCCGTGCGCAAGCGCCCCGGCATGTACAT
>DASTTX010000141.1:0-4281 GCA_035759945.1 Candidatus Limnocylindria bacterium
GATCCAGTTCCTGGTCGCCACCAACGTCGCGTCTCGCGGCCTGGACATCACGGACCTGCCGTATGTCCTGAGCTTCGACATTCCCGAGGACGCCGATACCTACGTGCACCGCATCGGCCGCACCGGCCGCGCCGGCAAGGAAGGGACTGCCATCACCTTCGTCGGTGAGTGGGACCTCGACGCCTGGGAGGCGATCAGGGCCGAGGTTGGCGCCCGGGTCGAGGAAGGGGAGCTCACCCTCTACCAGGCGCCGTAGCGCTGTACCCTCTCGTGCATGGCCGATCCGGTCTTCCCGCAGCGCCCCACGAACGCGAACGCCGAAGTCCTGAGCGTCGACTGGCTGTTCGAGCCACTGTGGCCCGGCATCCGGCTCATGGCATTCATCGACCGAGGCAAGGTCAGCCTGACCGATGAGCTCGGCCGCCCTGCCGGCCCGGAGCTCGACGAGGCGGCCGAGGTGATCGGCCATGCCGTGATGGCCGACCAGGCGCTGGTCGACGGGGTGTGGAGCCCGCAGCCCTTCGTCGGTGACGGCAGCCTGGCGCGCAACTGGGCCGAAACGCTCGCCGAGCAGGGGCTCGCGGACGAGGTCCCGGACCCGCTGGAGACCGAGCGCCGACGCGCCTTCGTGGCGGTCGACCTCGTCGAGCTCGACGGCGAGCCGCTCCACGACGTGCCGTTCCAGGAGCGGCGGCGCCTGCTCGAGTCCGTCATCGACGAGGGGGTCCAGGTCCGGCTCAGCCAGGTCGTGAAGCATCCGCTCGCCGGCTGGCTGGTCGGATGGCGGCAGAACGGCTTCACCCACTACCTGGCCAAGCACATGAACTCGCGCTACGTGCCGGGTGAGCGCAACGACGACTGGCTGAAGCTGTCGCTGCGGGCGGAGGCGCCGCGCGGTTTCATCGGACGCATGATCGGCACGCGCGGGGAGCGCATCCGGCGCATCCGGGACTGATCGGGGTCGCGTGCTACCATCGACCACCCGAGCTCTCAGCCAGCGGAAGCACGACCGAGGAGGCTCGCCCTGACGTCCAAACCCGCCGCCGCGCCGGCATCGGCGCTCGACACCGACGGGCTGGCCGAGGTCAGACGTGTCGGCAACGCCGACATCATGGTCGGCATCCCGTCCTTCGGTAACGCGGAGACCATCGGCTATGTCGTGCGTGCCACGACGGCCGGGATGGTCCAGTACTTCCCCGAGCTCAAGCCGATCCTGGTCAACAGCGACGGCGGCTCACCGGACGACACGCCGCGGGTGGCGGTCAGCACCGAGAGCCCGGACTACCTCGAGAAGATCATCCTCGTCAGTCCGAAGCACAAGCTACAGCGGATCAGCTTCACCTACCAGGGCACCAGCGGGAAGGGCACCGCGGTGCGGGCCCTGTTCGAGGTGGCGCGCGAGCTCAAGGTCAAGGCCATGGTCATGGTCGACTCCGACCTGCGCTCGATCGTCCCGGAATGGGTGGAGCTGCTGGCCGGGCCGATCCTCAAGGGCGGCTACGACTTCGTCGCGCCGTTGTACGCGCGCTACAAGTACGACGGCACGATCACGAACAACATCAGCTACCCGCTGACGCGGGCGCTGTACGGCGCGCGCATCCGCCAGCCCATCGGCGGCGACTTCGCCGTCTCCGGCGACCTGGTCAATCGCTACCTCGAGCTCGACACGTTCGACGAGCTCACCGCGCGCTTCGGGATCGACATCTGGATGACGCACTCCGCCATCAACGAGGGCTTTGCGGTCTGCCAGGCACGGCTGGGCGCGAAGATCCACGACGCCAAGGACCCGGCCTCCGATCTGGGGCCGATGTTCCGCCAGGTTGTCGGCACCCTGTTCCGCCTGGCCGGCCACTACGAGGACCGATGGATGCGGGTCAAGGGCTCGCACCCGATTCCGGAGTACGGCTTCGAGCGGGTCGTGGCGCCGGAGGAGGTCAAGGTCAACCACGCCAAGCTGATCGACCACCTGGAGCAGGCGCGCATCACGCAGCGCGAGGTGTGGGCCGACATGCTCACCGCCGAGCAGCTCGAGCGGGTCATGACCCTCGACATCCCGGAGGTGCCGTCCAACTTCCACTTCAGCGCCGAGCTGTGGATCCGCTGCCTGTACGACACGCTGGTCGCCTTCAACCGACCCGGGGCGGATCGCGAGCGGTTGCTGGCCGGCCTGACCCCCCTCTACTTCGCACGGACCGCCGGGTTCATCAGCGACACGCTCGACATGACCACCGATCAGGCGGAGCGTGTCATCGAGGACCAGGCGCGTCAGTTCGAGGAGCTCAAGCCGTACCTGGTGACGCGCTGGTCCGAGATGCGGGCGGCCCAGGCCTGATGGCAGCTCGGCGCAAGACCCCGTACCGCATCCTGCTGCCACTCGCCAACCCGCGCACTGCGCGCGACCTCGTCCGGATCGGCGCCGGCGTCGCAAATGGTCGGCCGACCGAGATCACGGCGCTGGGCATCGTCGAGGTGCCCGAGGGCGTCAGCCTCTCGGAGGGCGCGACACAGGCTCGCGTTGCGCGCCGCCTCCTCCAGCGGGTGCTCGACTTCGGCGATGAGGAGGGCGTCGAGCTCCGGACTCTGGTCCGCATCGGCCGTCATGCGGCCGATGGCGTGATCGAGGCGGTCGGCGAGGAGGGCAGCGACCTCGTCATCTTCGGCTGGGGCGGACCTCCGACGCCGTCCCAGGCCGTCCGCGCCGAGGCCGAGGCCACCGAGATGGCGCTGGCGGGAGAGCCGAGCACGCCGCGGCCGGTGTTCTCGCCGACCATCGACGCGGTCGTGCGCGAGTCGCCGTGCGACATCGCCGTCGTCAAGCAGCGCGGGTTGGACCAGGTCCAGTCGATCCTCGTGCCGGTTCGCGGAGGGCCGCACGCCGAGCTGGCGATGCGGATCAGCCGCGACCTGGCGAAGCGCTTCGGTGCGCGAATGGTGGTGCTTCACGTCGTGCCCAAGGGCGTCGGCGAGCGCGCCATCGAGCGCCAGCAGCAGGCGGTCGACGCCTTCGTCAAGGAGCACGCTCGGACCCGCCGCGCGACCGGCATGATCCGCGAGGCGACCAGCGTGCGGCAGGCGATCATCAAGGAGGCCGCCAACCACGACCTGGTGGTCATGGGCGCATCGGCGCAGCCGACGAATGCTTCACCCGATGGCCGGTACCTGTTCGGCACCCTCGCCGAATCGGTGGCCAGCAAGGCCAAGCCCACCGTCATCGTGGTCAAGACGAAGCAGTCGGTTGGCCTCGCCACTTTCGACGAGCTGCGCGCCTCGGAAGGCACGCTCGCCCACGCGGATGCGTTCGTCGAGCGCTCGCGCTCGCTGCCGGTCGTCGTCGACAAGTGGTTCGCCGAGAACACGTTCCACGCCCACGAGTTCAGCGACATCACCAAGCTCGTGGCGCTCAAGGAGCGCCACGGCGTGACCATCTCGGTCGGCCTGCCGGCGCTCAACGAGGAGAAGACGATCGGGACGGTCATCAGGCGGGTGAAGGGCGCGCTGGTCGACAAGGTCCCGCTCATCGACCAGCTGGTGGTGATCGACTCGGATTCGACCGACCGCACGGTCGAGATCGCGACCGAGCTCGGCGTGCCGGTGCATCGGCACTCGAAGATCCTCCCGGAGGTGGGCACGTTCGTCGGCAAGGGCGAGGCGCTGTGGAAGAGCCTCCACGTCCTCGACGGCGACATCGTGGCCTGGGTCGACACCGACATCAGCAACATCCAGCCGCGCTTCGTGTTCGGCCTGCTCGGCCCGCTGCTGCGCGAGACCCGAATCCAGTACGTCAAGGGCTTCTACCAGCGGCCGATCCGCCAGGGCGACAAGCTCCAGGCGGAGGGCGGCGGGCGCGTGACCGAGCTCATGGCGCGGCCGCTGATCAACCTGTTCTTCCCTGAGCTGTCGGGCATGATCCAGCCGCTGTCCGGCGAGTACGCCGGTCGTCGCGAGCTGCTCGAGGCCCTTCCGTTCTTCACCGGCTACGCCGTCGAGATCGGGCTGCTGATCGACATCCTCGACCGAGCCGGCCTCCCCGCGCTCGGGCAGGTCGATCTCGAGCGGCGCATTCATCGCAACCAGCCGCTGCCCAACCTGTCGCAGATGGCCTTCGTCATCCTGCAGGGCGCCATCCGCAAGCTCGAGGAGCGCCACCGGATCGAGCTGCTGACCGAGGTCGGACGCGGCATGAAGCTCATCAACACCGGCAAGGACCGGTTCAACCTGGAGGTCCGCGAGATCGGCGACGAGATCCGGCCGCCGATGAACACCATCCCGGCCTATCTCGAG
>DASTTX010000142.1:0-4352 GCA_035759945.1 Candidatus Limnocylindria bacterium
GTCCCCTGGGCAACGTCCTCGTGCGCCAGGCGATGAACCACGCCATCGACAAGGACAACATCCTCCAGCTGCTGCGTGGACGCGGCACCGTGGCGCATTGCATCTTCCCGACGGAGCTGCCGGGCTTCAATCCTGACTGCATGCCGTACACCTACGACCCGGATCGGGCGCAGGAGCTGATGGACGAAGCCGGGGTCGACGGCTTCTCGACCACGCTTTACACCGATCCGAGCGAGGACAGCAGCGCCATCGCCCAGGCGATTCAGCAGGACCTGGCGGCCATCGGGATCGAGATCGAGATCGTGACCCAGGAGTTCGACGTCCTGCTCGGCACCATCACGACACCCCACGAGGCTCCGCTCGTCCTCATCGGCTGGTTCCAGGACTTCCCGGACCCGTCCGACTTCTACGATCCGATCCTCTCGTGCGGGACCGCCGTTGAAGGTGGTGCGAACGTCGCCTGGTACTGCAACGAAGACAACGACACCCTGGCGGCCGAGGCCAAGGGCCTCCAGGACATCGACCAGCGCCTGGCGATGTACCAGGAGCTCGAGCAGCTGGTGATGGAAGACGCGCCGTGGGTGCCCATCTACTTCCCGGCGACGGACACGTTCATCTCCAACCGGCTCACGAACTTCGATCCGCATCCAGTGTGGTTCGTCGACCTCGCAAAGTACGGCGTCAGCGGCTGATCGCCGCGGAACGCGAGTCGGCGGTCGGGGCGGCATCGCCCCGGCCGCCGGCGCATATTTCGCAGCGACGTGATCCGGTTCCTCGCCACGCGCCTGCTGTGGGGCTTCTTCGTCCTGCTCACCGTGGCCGTCGTCACGTTCGTGCTCACCTACGTCGTTCCCGCCGATCCGGCGCGTGCCATCGTCGGCCTGCGTGGCTCGGCCGAGGACGTGGCGCGCATCCGTGAGGCGCTCGGGCTCAACGAACCCTTCTTCGTGCAGCTCGTCGGGTATCTCGCCCGGACGGTGCAGGGCGATCTCGGGCACTCCTACCACCATCGCACGGAGGTCCTTCCGCTCATCCTGAGCCGCGTGCCGGCGACGGCGCAGCTTGCCCTCGCCGGCATCGCCATCTCGCTCGTCATCGGCGTGCCGCTGGGCGTGCTGGCCGCGCGACGGCGCGGCACCGGGTGGGACCGCGCAGCGACGATGCTGAGCACGGTGCTCGTCTCGGTACCGGCGTTCTGGCTGGGGTACATGCTCATCGACCTGCTCGCCTTCCGGCCGCTGATGGCGTTCGGTCTGGCGCTCTTCCCGATCGGCGGCTACGAGCCGATGGACCTTCGCTATCTCGCCCTTCCGGCGCTGACGCTCGGGGCGACCGGGGCCGCGTACTACACCCGGCTCACGCGCAGCGCGATGCTCGATGAGCTGCACCAGGATTACGTGCGAACGGCACAGGCCAAGGGCCTCGGTGATCGACGCGTCACCTGGCGCCACGCATTCCGCAACACCCTGCCGCCACTGCTGACGCAGCTGGGGCTGGACCTGGGCTTCTTCCTGGGCGGCGTGGTCATCATCGAGCAGGTGTTCAGCTGGCCGGGCGTGGGCCGGTTGGCGGTCGACTCGATCACCAACACCGACGTTCCGCTGATCATGGGAACCGTCCTGTTCGGGACGTTCTGCATCGTGGTCGCCAACCTCCTGGTCGACCTCGTCATCGCACTGATCGACCCGCGCATCCGGTACTGAGGCCGTACCGAGGTACTTGCGGAGGTGCTGATAATCAGCAATGCCCGGGCGGATCTCGTGCCCGACGCTCGTCGGGCGGGAGGGAGAGTTCCAGCGCGCCACGTCCCTGCTTGCGGATGCCTCGGGGTCGCCACCGCTCATCCTGATCGGCGGTGAGGCGGGGATCGGCAAGAGCCGGCTGCTGGAAGCAGTTTTGGCCGACAGCCGAGCTGGCGGCTGCCTCGTCCTGAGCGGTTCGTGCATTCCTTTCGCCGGCCGCGCCCTGCCCTACGGTCCGATCCTGGACGCCGTCCGGCGACGTGGTGATGCCGGCTCGCCCGAGATCCTGCGCGCGCTGCGAGGCGAGCTCACGACGGCCCTCGAGCTGACCGGGGCGGACGGCGCGGACGGACCGGCCGGGCAGGCGCGCCTGTTCGAGGCGATCGTCGCCGCGCTCGAGCGTGCCAGCTCGGACGGACCGGTGGTCGTCGCCATCGAGGACCTGCACTGGAGCGACGCGGCCACGCGCGATCTGCTCGCGTTCCTGGTCGCTTGCCGCCGGTCGAATCGAATCAGTCTGGTCGCCACCGTGCGGACGGACGAACCGGCTGCCGACCTGCGGCCGCTGCTGAGCGAGCTCGAGCGCGGGCGCCGCGTCGAGCGCATCGACCTGGCGCCCCTGGCATCGGAGGGCGTGCACGACGTCGTGGCGGGCATCCTCGGGGAGGAGCCGGCCGCTGCGCTGGTCGAGCAGGTCAGCCGCCGGGCGGGCGGCAACCCGTTCTTCATCGAGGAGCTTGTCGCCGCCTCCCGCGGCGGCGACGCGCGGCTCCCCCCGAACCTCGGCGAAATCCTCCTTGCGCGCCTCGCATCGCTGCCCGATGAGGTGCAGGGGATGCTGCGCTACATGGCAGTCGTCGGCGAGCGCGCGTCGGTGGGCCTGCTGACGGCGCTCACCGCGACCACGGCCTCCGTCATCGGCTCCTGGCTCCGCGTCGCGAGCGACGCGCACGTGGTTCGCCCCGACGACGGCGAGACCTACGCCTTCCGCCACGCCCTGGTGCGGGAGGCGCTGTACGCCGACCTTCTGCCGCACGAGCGCCAATCGATGCACGAGGCGGTGGCTCGATTGATCGCGAGCGCCAGCGGTGGCGCACTGTTGTCTCCCTCGGCCCGGACCCTGGCCCTGGCGCTGCACTGGGACGCGGCCGGCGACGCCGTCGAGGCGCTGCCCGCGCTCATCGCCGCCGCCGAGCACGCATCGGCCTCGCACGCATATGCCGATGCCGTGGCTCTGTATCGCCGCGCCATCGAGCGTCGCCTCGACCAGAACCTGGCCGCCCATGCCGACATCGATCTCGTCGCGCTGTACGAGGCGGCCGCCGTGGCGGCGTACCTGTCCGATGACACCGCAGGCGCCATCGAGCTCGTGCGACAGGCGATCGCCATGCACGATGCCGATGCCGATCCGACTCGGGCCGGCATCCTCCGGCAGCACCTGTGCGAGTACCTCTGGCAGCACGGCCTCGAGGCGGAATCGATCGAGATGAGCCGCAGCGCCTTCGAGCTGGTGCCGGCCGATGGTTCGCGAGAGCGGGCCGTCGTTGCCGGCGCGTGGGCCAGCGCGCTCAGCGTGATGAGCATGTACCGCGAGGCGATCGAGGTGGCCGAGGAGGCGATCGCCATCGGCGAGCGCCTGAACGATCCGGCGGTGATCAGCTGGAGCCTCGCGGTTCGCGGCATCTCACGCTGCGTGATCGGCGAGACCGACCGATGCGTGGCCGATGTCGACCGCGCGCGCGCCATGGCGCTGGCCTCCGGCGACCCCGATGCGCAGGCGATCGCGTACATCGATGGCACCTGGGCCATGGGGGTTCTGTTGGGTGACACCGCGGCCGCGCTGGCCATGATCGCCGAGTGGGCGGAGCTTCAGAAGGCCGCGGGGCTGGAGCGGCCGCGCGGCGTGTGGCTGGCGAGCATTCACGGCGTCATGAAGATGCGCGCAGGAGCATGGTCCGAGGCAGAGGCCATCTTCGAGAACGCCCTCATGCGCCCGTCGCGCGGGCCGGTGCGGCTCGAGCTCCTGTTCAACGCGGCGCTGCTGTGGACGTGGCGCGGCCGCTTCGACGAAGCGCAGGCCATGGTCGACGAGATCCACGCCCTGGCGCGCAACTTCATCGGTCAGCAGATGATCGCGCCGTCCTATGCGGCAGCAATCGAGCTGGCCAGCTGGCAGGATCGACCCGAACGAGCGATCGATTTGCTTGATGAGGTCCTCGACCGGCTGCTATCGCCCGACGATCCGATCTGGACGCGGCACCTGTACGCCGCCGGCGCCCGGGCCTGCGCCGATCAGGCGGCACGGCTCGGCGGACGTCGTGCGACCGAGGGAGAACTTGCCGCGTTGCGTGCTCGCCTTCTCCGGCTTGTCGCTGCTGCCCGTTACGACGGGCTTCCGGGCGCGATTGTCGACCTGCCCGAGACGCGGGCATGGGTGCGCCAGGTCAGTGCCGAACTGCTCCGCCTCGACCGGGCCGACCACGAGGCCGACGCGTGGTCCGCGACCGCGGACCAGTGGGCGGCGCTTCGCCTGGCTCCCCAGGAGGCGTACGCGCGATGGCGCGAGGCGGCTGCACGCCTCGCTCGCGACGATCGTCACGCGGCCGTCAC
>DASTTX010000143.1:0-5256 GCA_035759945.1 Candidatus Limnocylindria bacterium
AGGTTCGCGACCGTCGGACCGCCGCCGTGGTTGCCCACGCCGTAGAAGCACATCAGCGCATCGGTCCCGTCGACGAACCGATCCATGTGGCGACGGATGTGCTGCTCGAGGTCGCCCCACATGGTGTAGCCGAAGTTGATGCGGAAGGTGAGCACGCGCGAGCCATCGGCGGATTCCCA
This sequence comes from Candidatus Limnocylindria bacterium, assembly GCA_035759945.1. Classification (GTDB taxonomy): domain Bacteria; phylum Chloroflexota; class Limnocylindria; order QHBO01; family QHBO01; genus JACDBZ01. The sequence continues at coordinate 180 of DASTTX010000143.1, forward strand.
CCAGAACAGGTTGCCCGGCAGCTCACGCTCGTGCGGCTCGGGACGAAGGAAGGTGTAGCCGGTCAGGCGCGCCTTCTTCAGGATCTGCGGCAGCGAGCCGGCATGCCCGAACGCATCGGGGTTGTAGCCGACACGCGCGACACGCCCGAACCGGCTGGCGAAGTAGTGCTGGCCGATGAGCGCCTGGCGCACGAACGACTCGCCCGATGGGATGTTGCAGTCGGGCTCGACCCACCAGCCGCCGGTGATGCGCCAGCGGCCCTCGTCCACGCGCTCGCGGATCTCGTCGAACATGGCCGGCTCGTTGCGCTCGACCCAGTCGTAGTACGCCGCCGACGAGCAGGTGAAGACGAACTCCGGGTACTCGTTCATGCGGTCGAGCGCCGATCGGAAGGTGGCCTTGACCTCGGCGAATCCCTCCTCCCACGGCCACAGCCACACCGGATCGATGTGCGCGTTGCCGATGAGGTGGAGCGTCGCGTTCGGCGGGGCGTCGGTCATGCGCTCGTGCTCGCCACCCACGCGTCAACGGCCACGCAGATGGTGTGCATCAGCAGCGTGTGGACCTCCTGGATCCGTGCGGTCGTGGTCGACGGCACGGCGAGCACCATCCCGGCTGCCTCGCCGGCAGGCCCGGGGTCGGCGCCGGTCCACGCCACCGTCAGCGCGCCAACGTCGCGAGCGGCACGCAGGCCGTTCACCACGTTGGGGCTGCGTCCGCTGGTGGTGATGCCGATCACCACGTCCTTCGGCCCCGCCAGCGCGGCGACCTGCCGTGCAAAGAGATCGTCGTAGCCAAAGTCGTTGGCGATGCAGGTGACGACCGATGGATCGGTGCTGAGCGCGATCGCCGGCAGCGGACGACGCGTATCGCGAAATCGACCGAGCAGCTCGCCGGCGAAGTGCTGCGCGTCGGCGGCGCTGCCGCCATTGCCGAAGGTGATGAGCTTGCCGCCGTCGGCGAGCGCCGCGCACAGCCGATCGGCCAGGCTGGCCGCCTCGAGCAGCAGCGCGCTCGCATCGGCGGCGACCCTCAGGTGCTCGTCCCACTCAGCCCGCAGGCGCTCCGCGTCAGCCACTCGTCATCGCCTCCCTCTGGCCCTTCGCGTCGTTGCCGCCGATCCGCTCGAGCGCGACGGCGACCGCGCCCAGCACGCCGGCCATCTCGCCGAGCTCCGCCGGCACGATTCGGACCGGCTCGGCCAGCCACGGCATGGCCCGCTCAGCCACCACCCGCCGGACCGGCTCGAACAGTAGGTCGCCGGCGCCGGTCACACCGCCGCCGAGCACAACGCGCTGCGGATTGAAGGCGTGGATGATGCTGACGATCCCGCCTCCGAGCAGCTCCATCGATTCGGCCCAGATGGTGGATGCGAGCGGATCGCCATCGCGGGCCGCGTTCGCGACGTCTTCAGCGGTGATGTCAACCGGGTTGCGCTGGATGGCGCTCGTCGCGCCGCCGGCGAGCGCCTCCCGGAAGCGCGCCGCGATGTTCGTCCCCGAGCAGTACGCCTCGATGCACCCGATCGATCCGCAGTGGCACGGTCGCCCGCCGCTCACCCGGACGGAGATATGGCCCAGCTCGCCGGCGTTGCCGTTCGCACCGTGGTAGAGGCGGTGATCCAGGATCAGGCCGCCGCCCACGCCGGTCGAGATCGTCAGGTACACCATGTGCGCGACGCCCCTGCCCGCGCCGAACCGATGCTCGCCAAGCGCCGCGGCGTTGGCGTCGTTGTCGAGGTGTGCCGGGCGGCCCAGGCCTTCCTCGATGCGGGCGACCAGCGGCACGTTCACCCAGCCGGGGTTGTTCAGCGCATTCAGGATCACGCCGCTCCATGGGTCGAGCGGGCCGCCGCAGCCGATGCCGATCGCGTCCACCTCGTCGAGCGTGAGACCCGCGTCGTTGACTGCCGCTCGCGACATGTCGACGACGCGCTCGATCATTGCGTCCGGGCCGTCAGCGGCCTCGCTCGGCCGTCGCCTGTCGCTCAGGAGCCGCCCGTCGGGCGTGGCCACGCCAACCGCGAGCTTCGTGCCGCCGATGTCGATACCGAGGATCGGCCCGCTCATCCGAGGAGTCCCCGGCCGGCCAGCTCGCGCGCCCGTGCCAGGCGTCCACGCGCCTCGTCGAGCGCCGCGTCCACTCGCGGCTCCCAGTGCACGCCCGATTCGAAGCCCCGCGGTGCCACGCCATCGATCACCCAGCGCGCCTGCCGCGCGGCACCCTCTGCCGCCGCCTCCGTGCCCGACGGCCGATCGACCGACAGCGATGTCATGTCGGCCACCAGCTGCCCCCAGCGGTCGGAGTTGGCGCCACCGCCGACGAGCACCAGGCGCTCGGCGCTGGTTCCGGTGCGGCCGAGCGCGTCGAGCGCGAAGGCAAGGCCATCGGTCACGCCCTCCACCGCGGCGCGGACGACATCGGCCGGCTCGTGGTCGAGCCGCAGGCCGAGCAGCGTGCCCGAGGCCCTGGGCAGGTCCGGCGTTCGCTCGCCGGATAGATAGGGCAGGAACGTCAGCCCACGTGCACCGGCCGGCGATGTTTCGAGCGCCTCGTCGACAGTCGGCGCGCCGTCGCCCAGCAGTCCGCGCGCCCAGTCGACCACGCCGGTGCAGTTCAGCGTGCACCCGAGCGGGAGCCAGCCGCCGGCGGAGTCGCAGAAGGCCGAGACCTCGCCCAGCGGATCGAGCGCCGGCTCGTCGCGGTGGCCGAATGCCGTCGCGGATGTGCCCAACGACACGACCACCGGGCCTTCTTCAACCGCGCCGACGCCGATGGCGGCGCACATGTTGTCGCCGCCGCCGGCCGTCACGGGGATATCCGCCTCCAGCCCGAGCGCCTCCGCCACGTCGGCGCGCACCTGACCGATCACCGAGCGCGAGGCGACGATCGGCGGCAGCGCATCGGTCCAGGCTCGGTCGCCGTCGATCGCCGCCAGCACCTCGTCGCTGTAGGCGCGGCGCCGCACGTCGAAGTAGGCGGTGCCCGACGCGTCACCCGGCTCGGTCACGAACTCGGCGGTCAGCCACAGGTTGAGGTAGTCGTGCGGCAGACAGAAGCGCCGCGCAGCGGCGTATCGGTCCGGCTCATGCCGGCGCAGCCAGAGGATCTTCGGCGCCGTGTAGCCGCTCAGGAAGCGGTTGCCGGTCAGCGCCAGGCCGGCCTCGAGCCCGCCGACGGCATCGGTCAGGATCGAGCACTCCTCCGCCGTGGTCGTGTCGTTCCAGAGCTTTGCCGGGCGCACCGGCATCCCGTCGTCGCCCAGCGCGACCAGCCCGTGCTGCTGGCCCGACACGCCGATGCCCCGCACGCTGATCGGTCCGGCCGCCTCGACGACGGCACGGACGGCGTCCGTCGCGGCACGGAGCCAGTCGGCGGGGTCCTGCTCGCTGGTGCCGTCGAGCCGAGCGTCGATCGCATGAGGCGACGAGCGGACGGCGATCACCGAGCCATCCGCGGCGTCGAGGAGCAGCGCCTTGGTGGACCCGGTGCCACAGTCGATCCCCAGGAAGCACGCGCGCGTCGAGCTCATCGCACCGCGAGGTGGGGGCCGCGCTCGAGGGGGGCTGTCACGAACCTATCGTAGAGGCTGCTCGGCCCGAAGGTGGCCGCCCGCGTGTGCTAGCGTCGAACGCCATGGCGGACCTGGCCGATGCGCTGCGTGAACCGATCGCGCTCCGCCCCAACCGCATCCCTCGCTTCTATCGCGGCGGCCGGCTGCTCAACGAGCTCCGCGGCCAAGCCGGCGCATTCGATGACGACCGCCCGGAGGACTGGGTCGGATCGGCAACTCGCACGTGGACGTCGCCGGGGCAGCCGTCCACGGACCTCGGCCTGAGCACCGTCGAGGTCGGCGGCCGCTCGGTCAGCCTGCTCCAGGTCCTCGACGCCGACCCGGTCTCGCTGATCGGCGAAGCCCTGCTCGAGCGGGCCGGGCCGACGCTCGGGCTCCTCGTCAAGCTGCTCGACGCAGGCGAGCGCCTTCCCGTCCATTGCCACCCCACCCGGGACGCCGCCTCGCGCCTGCTGGGTTCGCCGTTCGGCAAGACGGAGGCGTGGCTGATCCTTGGCGTCCGCGACGGCTCGTCGCCGCGCGTCTGGGCCGGCTTCCGCGACGGCGTCTCCCACGACCAGCTGCGCGAGTGGATCGACCGCCAGGACACCGATGCGCTCCTCGGATCGCTGCTCGAGCACGCCGTCGCGCCCGGCGACGCGATCCTGATCCCGGCCGGGACGCCGCACGCCATCGGCGCCGGGATCTTCCTCCTCGAGCTCCAGGAGCCAACCGACTTCTCGGTCGTCGCCGAGACCCGCGGCTTTCCGATCACGTCGGCCGGCGCAACGCTCGGCCTGGGCTGGGACGCCGCCATCGGCTTCTTCCAGACCGATGCCGTCGACGACCCCTCGCAGACGCCAACCGCACTGGGGGCTGGGCTGACAAACCTGCTCGGTGCGGGCGCCGATCCCTTCTTCCGCGCACTGCGGATGGACGTCAGCGGCGAGACCGGGCTCGACCTCGAGCCGAGCTTCGTGATCGGCGTCGTGGTGAACGGCTCCGGCGAGATTCGCGGCACCTCGACCACCCTTGAAGTGCAGCGCGGCTCGAGCTTCGCCCTGCCGGCGGTCGCGCTGCCGGCCGCGCGGGTCGCCGGCGATGGCCTGGAGCTCGTCCTGTGCCTGCCGCCGGCCCCCGAGCTCGTGCCCCGAGCCCTGCGCTAGGCCGGCCGCAGCCGATCAGCCACCGGGACCACGTACCCGGCGCCGACGATGAGCACCAGGCTCGGCAGGAACAGCAGCGGCACGATCAGCTGGATGCACACGATCACGGCGAGCACGGTGATGAGCGCCAGGACGAGCAGCTGCAACGGCCGCAGGGTGACGAGCGCCAGGGCCAGCCGAAGCTGGTCGCGGAGCGGCGCCTCGCGCGCAGGGTCGCACACGATCGGCCACAGCGCCAGCGCGTAGACCGATACCGCGATCAGGGCGTACCCGGCGACGATGGCCGACACGATCCCGGCCAGCCCACCGATGCTGCCGCCCAGCACCACGTTCGTGAGTGACAGGCCCATGATGAGC
>DASTTX010000144.1:0-6153 GCA_035759945.1 Candidatus Limnocylindria bacterium
TGCGGGGCCGCGGCGGGTCGGGATGGCAGCTGATCGGCTCGCACCTCGTCGAGGGGCTGCTCTTGACGGCTGCCCCCGCAGCCTTGGCCGCCCTGATCGCGGTGGCTGCGGTGGACGGACGCGCGACGCCGATCACGCCGCTCGCGGCTGGCCTGGTGGCGCTCGGCACGATCCTCGTGCTCGCGGCGACCACGCTTCCGATCGCGCTCGCGCCGCTGCGTCGCTTTGCGCGCGAGGCACCTCAGGCCTTGGGCGCGAGCCCGCGACGACTCGCGTTCGAGGGATTGGCCGTCGGGCTGGCCATCGGCGGCATCATCCTGCTCCGTCAGCGTGGGCTGGCCGGTGGCAGCGCCGCCGGTGAGCTGGCCGGCGTCGACCCGTTCCTGGCCGCCGTGCCGGCGCTGGTCGGCCTGGCGGTCGGGATCGTGACCATCCGCCTCTATCCGTACCCCGTGCGGGCCGCCGGCTGGGTGGCCGGCGGCGGTCGGGGCCTCGTTCCGGCCCTCGGGCTGCGCCGAGCGGAGCGGCAGGTCGGGACCGGACACCTGCCGCTGATCGTGCTGCTGCTGACCATCGCCATCGGCACCTTCTCCTCGACCATGCTGGCGACCATCGACCGTGGCCAGGTGGCCGACTCATGGCAGTCGGTGGGCGCCGCGTACCGGATCAGCGGAGGTTCGCTGCCGACGAACTTCGACGTCAGCGACGTTCCCGGCGTGGTCGCGGTCGCCGGCGCGCACGAGACGGATGCCTCGCTCGGCATCGGCGGCAGTGGGCGGGTGCCCGTCATCGCGATCGATGCGGCCGATTACGAGCGCGTCACCGCCGGCACGCCGGCGGAGACGTCGTTCCCCGGCTCGTTCAAGCAGGAGGTCGACCCGTACTGCACCGGCGAGCTGTCAGCGGAGGAGGTGGCGCAGCTCGGCGATGATCGGCCCGACTGCCCGGGCACCAGCGCTGCGCCGATCCCTGCCATCGTCTCGCGATCGCTGGCGCGCGAAAGCACGACGCCGCTGGGCGTGGGCGATACGTTCCAGCTGACCTTCGCCGCGCGCTTCGCCACGTTCGAGGTGGTCCAGCTGCGCGATGAGCTGGCCGGCCAGCCCGCCGGCGCGAGCTTCGTGATCGTTCCGCGCGACCTCGTGCTGGCGGCAATCGGCAACCGCCAGCTGCCGACGACGACCGTCTACGTCGACGCACCGCCCACATCGGCCGATGCGCTGCGCGAGCGGGTCACAGCCAGCGGCTCGGGCGCAGCGCTCGATTCGCAGGCCGAGCGCGTCACGTCGCTTCGCGAACGGCCGCTGGTCGAGGCCGTCAGCAACGGCTTCCTGCTCGCCATGGGCATCGCCGTCGCGTACGCCGCCCTCGCCGTGATCCTGTCGCTGCTGCTGTCCGGCGCGGCCCGGGCGCGCGAGACGGCGCACCTGCGGACCCTCGGCATCGCGCGGCGCCAGATCACGGCGCTGACGATCATCGAGCACGGTCCGCTGGTGCTGATCGCCGTGATTGCCGGGCTGCTGCTCGGCGTTGCAGTGGCGTGGGTGGTCCTGCCGGGGCTGGGTCTGAGCTCGTTCACCGGAGCCGACGTGGATCCGGCGCTGACGGTCGACATCGGTCAATTGGCCGTCCTGACCGGAGCGTTGGTGGTCATCGTCGCCATCGGTGTCGCGCTGGCCGCCTGGGTCCAGCGGCGAACCGATCCAGCAGCCGCCGTACGCGAGGGGCTCGAATGACCGGCAAGATAGAGGGGTGGACGACCGAATGAGCGACCGCGGCAGCGAGATCGTCGACCTCCCACGTGACGTGCCCGCGCCCAGCGCCGCCGCATGGGCGCAGGCGCCGACGCCCGCCCCGGAGGCCCGCGCGCGTCGCCGATTCGGCGAGGGCGCCCAGATCGTGTGCGACAACCTGGTGAAGATCTACAAGGTCGCCGACCTGGAGGTCGTGGCGCTCCAGGGGCTCGATCTGCTGGTGAACGCCGGCGAGATGATCGCCATCGTCGGCGCCTCGGGCTCCGGCAAGTCGACGCTGCTGAACATTCTTGGCGGGCTTGATGTGCCTTCCGCCGGACGCGCAGTCGTGGCGGGCCACGACCTGACCCAGATGGGACGCCGCGAGCGGACCCGATACCGGCGCCGCACCATCGGCTTCGTCTGGCAGCAGACCGCCAAGAACCTGCTGCCGTACCTTTCGGCGGTCGAGAACGTCGAGATGCCGATGATCCTCAATGGCTCGGCGAACCGCGATCGCGCGCTTGAGCTGTTGCGCACCGTCGGTTTGGCGGAGCGCGCGGATCATCGGCCGGACCGCCTTTCCGGCGGCGAGCAGCAGCGGGTGGCTATTGCCGTCGCCTTGGCCAACTCACCCGAGGTCCTCCTGGCCGATGAGCCGACGGGCGAGCTCGACACGGCGACCAGCGCCGAGATCTTCGATCTGATGCGCCACGTCAATGCCTCGCTGGGCACGACGGTCATCATCGTCACCCACGATCCGCTCGTATCGGAGCAGGTGCAGCGAACGGTCGCCATCCGCGACGGCCGGACGTCGTCCGAGACGCTGCGGCGCGGCCGTCTCTCGGACGAGGGCGAGCACGAGATGTTTGCGGAGGAGTTCGCGGTGCTGGACCGCGCGGGCCGCCTGCAGCTCCCGCGTGCGCATGTCGAGGCGCTGGGCCTCGAGGGTCGCGTCCGGGTCCATCTGGAGGACGACCACATCGAGATCTGGCCGGACGCGCACACGGAGCCTGACCGATGACCGCCACGGACCGATGGGCTCCAGGCCACGGCGCCATGGTCGTCGCCGATGCGCTCGTGCGCGACTATCCCTCCGGCGACTCGGTCGTCCACGCCCTGCGCGGCGTTTCCTTCGAGGTGGCCCGCGGCGAGCTGATGGCCATCAAGGGCCGGTCCGGCTCCGGCAAGACGACGCTGCTCAACCTGCTGGGCGGGCTGGACAAGCCGACCTCGGGCCGCGTCATCGTGGACGGCGAGGAGATGTCGAGCATGTCGGAGGCGCAGCTCGTGCACGCTCGGCGCAACACCGTCGCCTTCATCTTCCAGGCGTTCGGGTTGGTGCCCATCCTTTCCGCGGCCGAGAACGTCGAGATCCCGCTGCGCCTGGTCCGGGCCAATCCCGCCGAGCGCGACGACCGCGTCATGGAGCTCCTGGAGCTCGTCGGCCTGGCGGAGCGGGCCAACCATCGGCCCCATGAGCTCTCCGGCGGCGAGCAGCAGCGCGTGGCGATTGCCCGATCGCTGGCGAACCGGCCCAAGCTGCTTCTGGCCGATGAGCCGACCGGCCAGCTCGACTCGACGACCGGTCACTCGATCATGGCCACGTTGCGATCCGTGGTTCGCGCAGAGGGCGTCACCGCAGTCGTCGCCACACACGATCCGGCTCTCCTCGACCTGGCCGATCGCGTCCTCGAGATCCAGGACGGCCGCATCCGCGAGGCGGAATCCGTCGCGTCCTGACTCCCCACGGTGCCCGTCGATCGGGCCGACCCGGGCCCGGCCCGGATCAGCCGACGTCCTCGAGCCAACCCTCGCGAAGCGCTCGAGCCGCGAGCTCCGTCCGCGACGCGACGCCGAACCGCTCGAACAGCCGGCGCAGGTGTGACTCGACGGTGCGCGAGCTGATGCCCAGCCGTGAGCCGATCTCGTCGTTCGAGGCGCCATCCACCACGAGCTCGAGCACCTCGCGCTCCCGGGCGGACAGCGCGACCCCGCCACCCGGCCGAACGCCGAAGGCGAGCCCGCCGGCGGCAGCGCGGCGGATTGCGTCCAGCAGCTCGGCGGTCGGAGCGGTCTTGACCACGAAACCGGCAGCGCCGAGGCGGAGGGCCGCATCGGCGTACTGGGGGTAGTCGTACGACGTCACGACGACCACGGCTGGCATGGCGACGTCCGATCGGAGCAGCTCGAATCCGGACTCCTGCCCGAGCCGGAGGTCCAGCAGCAGCACGTCGGTCGCGCCGGCCTCGAGGATCGGCCGGAGCTCCTCGAGCGAGCCGGCGACGCCGGCGATCTCCATGTCGTCCTGTCGGTCGACCAGGGCCGCCGTCCCCTCGCGGACCAACGGATGGTCGTCAACCACCGCGACCCGGATCACGAGGTGAAGGTCACTGAGGGCGCCACTCCAGCGCGACGCGCGTGCCGCCCGCCGGCCAGCGTCTGACGTCCAGCAACGCGCCGATCTGCTCCGCACGCTGCTGCATGTTGGCCAGGCCGAAGTGGCCGACCCGCGGCGCCTCCTCGGCGGCTTCGCTGTCGATGCCGGCGCCGTTGTCGTCGATCGCCAGGGTCACCCGGCCGTCGCCGCGGACGTCGTAGCGCACCGCGATCGGCGGCTTGCCATGCTTGATCGCGTTCGTCAGGGCCTCCTGGGCAACACGGAAGACGGCCAGCTCGACGTTCGCCGGCGGACGCGTCTCGTCGGAGCGCTCAAGCTTCACCGGACCACCGGCCAGCGGCTCGACCCGTTCGACCAGCCACTCGAGCGCGGCGCCGGCGCCCAGGTCGTCGAGGATCGGCAGCCGCAGGTCGCCGACCACGGAGCGGAGCTTGGTGGCGACCTCGCGTGCCTGTTCCGCGGCGTCCTTCTGCCCGCTCTCGTCCAGAGTGCGCACCAGCATGGTGAGCTGCTGAAGCGCGTCGTCATGGAGGTCTGCCGCCAGTCGCGCCCGCTCGGTCTCGGCGGCCGCGACGGCAAGATCGCGCTGGAGCTGCGTCCGCTGAGCGAAACCGATCAGCGGGTTCAGCGTGAATTGGCGCCAGATGACGACTGCTGCGAGCCAGGCGATCAGCACGATGAGTCCGATGGGGGCCACGACCGCCGTCGCCGCCGCGCCGGGCGTCAATGCCACCACCAGCGTCTCGAGGCGCTCGCGGACGGCACGTGTCTCGCTGCCGTCCTCGGCGAACGCGATCGGGATGCCCGCGATCAGCGGCGTGAAGGCCACGAGGACGACCGCCAGGACCGAACCCGCCGCCATCGCCACAACGGCGAGCGCGATCGGCACCAGTGACGCCGCGAATACGCGCCATCGCCACTCCGGGTCGTTGTGCCTGGAAGCGAGCAGGTGCGCGACGCTGACGGCGGCGAGGGCCACGGGGACGAGGATCGTCGGGTTCGCGGCGGAATAGGAAACGTATTCGAAGGAGAGCTGGATCACCGGAATGCCAACCGCCGCTGCCAGCGGGACGGCCGCATCGGTCCATGCGTCTCCCAGGAATCCTCGGCGCACGGCGAAGCCCACGAGCGCCGCGAGGCCGGTCCCGACGATCACGGCCCACGTGTTGTACTGCGTGATGCCGGCGAAGATCACCAGGGCGAGCAGCGCGTACGTCAAGCGGTCACGCCAGGTCGCGATGATCGGGGCGATCCGGTTCGGCTCGAGCCGCGCAGCGCGTACCGACCCCATGCTCGCGGTGACCGCGGCAACGGCTCGCTCAACGGGCAGGAACTGCCAACCGAGCGCGATGCCGAGAAGCACGACCGGCAGGACGGGGTCCGGCATCGGCTGGGTAAAGAGCGTCACGGCCAGGGCCGGCACCAGGGCAAGCGAGACGAGCTGCGCGCGAGCACGCAGCTGCCGGCGCATCCCGGTCGCCCCGATCGCTGCCGGGATCACGGCGATGGCGGCGATGACCAGGAGGAGCGCGCCGCGCTGCGTCGGGTCGAGCGCGGGCGAGGTCATGTAGCGCACGACGAACAGCACCGCGAGCGCCGCGGCACCGACCGTCGCGGCCACGCCCGTGCGCATCCACGACGGATCGGAGAGGCTGCGCAGCAATGAGAGGCCGACGAAGAGCGCCAGGGCGATGGGTAGGAGATATCCGGCATAGATGCCGATGGGTGTCCCGACCTGCACGACGGGCAGCAGCAGGAATGGTGTCGCCGCCGCAGCACCAAGGAGCACGGCAAGCTCTCGCCCCCGGTCACCGCCGAGCCCGTGGGCCAGGAAGCGCCAGATCGCTGCGCCGATCACGGCGCCGAGGATCATCACCCACACCGACTGGCGCAGGGCTGCCTCGAGCGCCCCACGATCGATGGTGCCGATTACCTGGATCCAGTTCGCCTCGAGATCCACGTATCCGGCCGTCGCGCTGGCAATGTTCTCCGACCGGACCGGCTCCACCGGGATGCTGA
>DASTTX010000145.1:0-3871 GCA_035759945.1 Candidatus Limnocylindria bacterium
ATCGGCGAGCACCTGTCGCAGGCCGGTGAGGGCGACCGCGTCGCCGTACAGGACGCCGATGGCCACCAGCGTCGTCGCGCACAGGATCACCAGCCACGTCGCGGCCACGATCAGCCAATCGGCGAAGCTGCGCTGGACGACAACGCGAAGCGGGGCCATCAGGCCCTGGGGCATCCTGGTCCTCCCTGCTCAATACGTAGGGCGCGTTGCAGCGATTCGTTCACCAAGGGCCGGGCCATTGTGGCCGACTCGGGCCACGCGCACCCACCGCTATCCTGAGCAGCGTCCGGTGGGCCGTTAGCTCAGGGGTTAGAGCAGGGGACTTTTAATCCTCGTGTCGTGGGTTCGAATCCCACACGGCCCTCAACCGTCGATCCTGCCGCTGCTCGTTCGTCATTCCGGTAGTGGCGGCCACCAAGGACCGCCGGAACAGGAGGCACCGAGATGGCAGCCAAGATCATCCACGTCGAGGTCACCGGCGACGACGGCGCAGCGCTCCAGCGCTTCTACAGCGACGTCTTCGGCTGGACCTTCGACACCAACAACCCCGGCGGCTACGGCCTCGTCCGGCAGGGCGAGATGACCGGCGGCATCGGCGCCGCTCCCGAGGGGCAACGCGGCCAGGTCACCTTCTACGTCAGCGCCGATGACCCGGCGGCGACGCTGAAGCGCGTGGAGGAGCTCGGCGGCCGCGTGCTGATGCCGCTGACCGAGGTCGCGCCCGAGACGACGGTCGCCCTGTTCGCGGATCCGGAGGGCCACGTCGTCGGCCTCATGTAGGAGGGGGTACTTCAGCCCGGTGCCGGTGTTGAACAGGACGACGCGCTCGTCCCCGGCCAGGAAGCCCGAGGCAACCAGGTGCGGGAGGGCGGCGAACGTCGCCGCTCCCTCCGGCGCCGCATAGATCCCCGTGGTGCGGCCGATCACCCGCTGCGCCTCCACGATCTCCTCGTCGGTCACCGCCACCGCGGTGCCGCCGCTTTCGCGGACGGCGCCAAGGATCAGATAGTCGCCGATGGCCGCCGGCACGCGGATGCCGGCGGCGAGCGTCTGCGCACTCGCCCAGGGCACGGCGTGCTCGGCGCCCTCCTCGAAGGCGCGGACGATCGGCGCGCAGCCGGTGGACTGCACGACCACCATCCTCGGCCGCTTGGAGCCGATCCAGCCGAGCTGCTCAAGCTCGTCGAACGCCTTCCACATGCCGACGATGCCGGTGCCACCGCCGGTCGGATAGACGACGACGTCCGGGCACCATGTATCGCCCCAGCCGCCGGCCTCTGCCAGCTCGATGCCCATCGTCTTCTTGCCCTCGGCGCGGTACGGCTCCTTGAGCGTCGAGACGTCGAACCATCCGTCGGCGTCGGAGCGCTCACGGATCAGCGCCCCGGCGGCGTCGATCAACCCGTCGATCAATATGAGCTCGGCGCCGTACAGCGCGACCTCGTCCTGCGTCGATGACGGCGCGTCGCGCGGCATCGCCACGTGGCACGGCAGGCCATGCGCGGCGGCATACGCAGCCGCGGCGGCACCGGCATTGCCGGCCGACGGCAACGCCACGTCGCGCGCACCGAGCTCGGCGGCGCGGGCGACCGCCACCGACAGGCCACGCGCCTTGAACGAGCCGGTCGGGTTCGCGCCCTCGTCCTTGATCAGCAGCTGGCCGCGCTCGAGCCCAACGCGAGCCGCTGCCCGCGGCGCGGAGACCAGCGGCGTTCCGCCCTCGCCGAGACTCAGCGCGAAGCGGTCGTCGCGTACCGGCAGCAGCTCACGGTACCGCCACAGGTCCCACGAGCGACCATCGAAGGCCGGCGACGGCATCTCGGCCCGCAGTGCGGCCAGGTCGTAGCGAGCGAAGAGGACCTTGCCGCAGCTCGGACAGGTGCGATGGAGCGCATCGGCCGCGAATCGATCGCCGCAGGCGGTGCATTCGAGGTCCGAAAGGTAGGAACCGGCCATGGCCCGATGCTAGCGCCGCAAGCCGCCTAGCATCTGCGGCTCATGGATCAGGCACCTCCCATCCGCTTCGAGCTCCGCCGCGGCGCGGTCACCGCCATCCCGCTTGCCATCGCGGTCGGCCTGTTCGGCGTCTCATTCGGCGTGCTGTCCGCCTCGACCAATGGCATGGGCGTGCTGCCGGCGATCGTCATGAGCGCGACCACCTTCGCCGGATCGGCGCAGTTCGCCGCCGCCTCCGTGCTCGCTGGCGGTGGCGGTCCGGTCACCGCGATCCTTGCTGCGCTGCTCCTCAACGCTCGCTACCTGCCCATCGGCGTGAGCGTCGCGAGGTTCATGCTGGGCGGACGGGTCGCGCGCTTCGTGCAGTCTCAGCTCGTCGTCGACGAGTCGTGGGCGATCGCGGCGCGCGGTGGCGGGGAGTTCGATCCGCATCGCCTCGTCGGAGCCGGCGTGGTGCTGTGGTGCGCCTGGGTGGCTGGCACCGTGATCGGCGTGCTGGGTGGTGAGGCGCTCGGCGATCCGCGCACCCTCGGGCTGGATGCCGCGTTTCCGGCGCTCTTCCTGGCGCTTCTCCTCCCCCAGCTCGACGGGCGGCGCGCCCGTGCGGCGGCGGCCCTGGGAGCGGCGATTGCCGTCGTCCTCGTTCCATTCAGCCCCGCCGGAGTGCCGATCATCGTGGCGGCCGGCGGCGCCCTCATCGGCCTGGTGCGCCGGTGAGCGAGTCGTGGGCGATCGTCCTTGCCGTCGGCGCCGGCACGATGGCCATCAAGGCCGCCGGCCCGGTGCTTCTGGGGAGCAGGCCGCTGCCCGCACCGGTTCAACGCGTGGTCGCGCTCCTGGCGCCCGCGCTGCTGGCCGCACTGGTCGCCACGGCGGCGCTCGCGAGCGGCCAGCAGCTGGTGATCGACGCCCGGCTCCTGGGGCTGGCCGCGGCGGCCATTGCTCTCGCCCTGCGCGCGCCGGTGCTGCTGGTCGTGGTCATCGCGGCAGCCGCCGCGGCGGTCGCCCGCCTCGCCGGCATCGGCTGAGACTCAGTCATCGAGGCCAGGCACGGCCGATACCTCGCCCCGACCGTAGACTTCCGGTCATGGAACGACGCCGCGTGCTCTTCCTGTGCACCCACAACAGCGCTCGCTCCCAGATGGCCGAGGCGATGGTCAACGCCTGGGCCGGCGATCGCTTCGAAGCGTTCAGCGCGGGGACCGAGGCGACCGCGATCAGGCCCGAGACGATCGAGGTGATGCGCGAGCTCGCCCTGGAATTGACCGGTCAGCGAAGCAAGCATCTCGACGAGTTCGCCGGGCAGGCCTTCGAACGGGTCATCACGGTCTGCGACGAGGCGGCGGAAGCCTGCCCAACGTTTCCGGGTGCAGCCTCGATGGCCCACTGGAGCATCCCTGACCCGTCCGCAGCGGACGGGGCACTCGACGCGAGGCTCGAGGCATTCCGAGCGGCGCGGGACACGATCGCCGATCGCGTGCGCCAGCTCGTCGCCGCCCCCGAGCCGGGCTAGCTCAACAGCAGCCGCCGGTTCCGCAGCCGCATCCGGGGCTGGCGAGAGCAAGCTCGTCGAGCGCGGGCCGCGCCTGCGTCGGCTCGGCCGGCGACATCGGCTTGGTGGCCTTGGCGATGACGCTGTGCATCCCGTCCGCCACGAGGTGAGTCGACGCGAGCGAGACGTTCTCCAGACCGGCGCTACAGAGACCACGTTCGAACTCGCTGAACGAGAGCGCCCCGGCGATGCAGCCGACGTACGAGCCGCGCTCGGCGCGCTGATCGGGCGTCAGCGCGTCCTCGGCCACGATGTCGCTGATCCCGATCCGGCCGCCGGGGCGCAGCACGCGGGCGATCTCCCTGAACACCGCGGCCTTGTCCGCGGCGAGGTTGATGACGCAGTTGCTGATGACCACGTCGA
>DASTTX010000146.1:0-11641 GCA_035759945.1 Candidatus Limnocylindria bacterium
GGATACGCTGCGTAAAATCCCGCCGACGCTCCGTAGACGAGCGTGCCGTCTTGATAGCACTTGACTTCAACGTACGGGCTATCGGTGGCCGTCGTGGACACCGAGAACGTGATGGTGTCTCCCCAGTTTGGCTGACCGTCCCCGTTCAGGTCCTCGACCATCACGACCGACAGGCTGCTCGAACCTGATCCGCCAGCATGGCCGCCATGGCCGCCACCCTTGCCCCCGCCACTACCGCCACCCCCCTTGGCGGCGAGGGTCGTTCCAGCAATCAGTCCGAACATGAGGAGAACGATCAGGCTGGCTTCGAGCGTCGCGCTGACGATGCGGCGTGACCGCCTGGGCGCTGGCCTGGCCTCGGATCTGTCCGCGACCCAATGTGTGCCATTCCAATAGGACATAGCTGGTTGACCTCCCGGCAACCCGGCTAACTGGGCGGGTTCCCCTCACCCCAGTCCCGTGGCTTTG
Organism: Candidatus Limnocylindria bacterium; assembly: GCA_035759945.1. Classification (GTDB taxonomy): domain Bacteria; phylum Chloroflexota; class Limnocylindria; order QHBO01; family QHBO01; genus JACDBZ01. Next base: position 469 of record DASTTX010000146.1, read on the forward strand.
CGTCCCCGGCTCGCACCGGGTTTGCCTTTGTCGTCGCGGGCAGCAGACGGTGGCCTGAAAGCCTAGCCGCGTCCTGGGCCTACCGCTATTCCCCGGACGTACCCGTCCTACGCTGAAGGGGTACGGGTCCACACGAATCCGAACTGCGCTTGTGCCAACCGCACCCCACCGCTGAGTCTGGAGCATGCTCGGCGCCGCGGTGGAAGCTCAGGCGAAAGCTCGTTTCGGCTGAGCATTCCCTCACTCCACGCCGCTGCACCCGTAGGTCTGACGACGATCTACCTTGACCCCGGTAGCACGTCGGTACTAGCGTGCACCATCCGAGCAGGGGAAGGTAGTGCTGCAGGACGGTACGTCCATCTTCTGCGAACGATGCGGCCACCTGCTGCCCGTGTCCGGACCGCTCGCCGACGCCCACTATTGCGTGAGCTGTCGTCTCTACGCGTGCGGCTCGTGTTGGAATTCCACGGCGCTGAGGTGTACCGGATGTGCCGAGCAAGCCGTCGATGGCGGCCGTGGGCCTAGTGGTCTGAAAGCCGCGCGTAGGAGCATGAGCGACCTCCGCGGCGTTCGCGCCGAGCTGCTGGCCATCAGCGCTCGTGAGGCCAAGACGGAGGACGCCCTCAGGCCCGAAGAGCTCAGGATCGCACGGCTCCTCCTGACCATCAGGGCGGAGTCCGCGTCCGCCGCCGCTCACGCGGCGATCGAGCGCGTCCGTACGCCAGATATGGCTCAGCGCCTGCGCCGAGACGTCGATGCGGAGATGCGCAGCATCGCGGCCGTCTGGCGGCCGCCGCCCGAGGCGCAAGCGCAGCGTCGCTGGTTGCCCACGCTTGGGCTGCCCGCCATGTCGATACTGCGGTCGCCGACGCTGCGATTCCGAGCGCTGCTGAAGCTGCGATTGCCAGCGCGGCCGACTCTGCGGCTGCCGGGAGGGTGGCCGCCCATACCGAGGCTCCCCAGCATCAGCCTCCTCACCGTGCGGCTTCCCGCGTTAAGGCTGCCCACCCCGCGCGGTTCCACACTGTGGCCCCCCGCGCCAATGCTGGGGACGTTGCGGCTTCCCACAGTCCGCAAGCCAGCACGAGGCGCGATCGTCATCGCGTCTGCGGCGCTGAGTGCTGCGCTCGTTGGCGTTGTCCTCGTCGCGTCCCTGAATACCCCCCCATTTCAGAGCGGCCCGCGAGATCCGGGTCCGCCAGCGTTGTCGGAGGGCGCACGGGAAGGGGTAGCCGGCGGGACACCATCTCGGGAGCCAGCGCCCACCGTGAGACCGGAGGCGCGCGATGCCATTCACATGGCATTCGACGAGCTCGTCATGGGTGCCGACGTTTCCGGTTTGTGGGACACCGTCGCCGGCGGCGGCGGCGTGGAGGTTGCTCCCTTCCCGAACGCCGTGGACCGCAGCCTCAAGTTGACGAGCTCGCCTTCGGGCGATCCGACCACCCTGTGCGAGTCGGTTTCTGCCGTCGACGCGATGCCGCTGCGGGTGTCCGCAGACCTTCTCATCGCCGGTGGCGCCGAAGGCGCCTCGGTGCGGCTGGAACTGGATGACGCAGCGATCGGCCTCGTGATCCGCGCAGGCGGAGTGCTAGGGATCGAGCCAGTGGGGCGCCTAGTTGCCGGGACGGTTGCGGCAGCGCAGTGGTATCGCGTCGTGCTGACGCTCGACCCGGATCGAGGCACCTACCGGGTCACCGCGACCCCACGGAACGGGGACACGATCGACGGCGCCGAACAGAGCCTTTCTCCGATGTGGCGATCCTCCCCGTCCGATCCGCGCCTCTGCATCTCAGGGCCCGCGGTCGCCGGCGCCGAACTGTTCCTCGACAACGTGGCCATCGAATGACGCCGCTGCTGGCAGGAAGGACGTAGGAGGCAATGAGTACGCGAGCGTTCAGGTTGGCTGTGATTCTGGGGCTCCTCACCGCGGCAACGGCGCCGGGCATGGTGGATGCGAGGACGCAAATCGGATCGCCCGTGCACGCGCCTCTCGGTGTCGCATCCGACTCTCCGGCAGCCCAGCTGCGAACAGCCCTGAACGGCACCCTCGCCGAGCATGCATTTCTCCTGAGCGAGGCGATGCGAACCGGCGTCGAGGGCGGTGCTGGCTTCGAATCGGCCGGTGCTGCCCTCGAGGCGAATACCGTGCAGCTGGTGGACATGATCGAGAGCGTCTATGGAGCTCAGGCGGCATCGAGCTTTGGCGACCTGTGGCGCGACCACATCGCGTTCCTCATCGATTACACCCGCGCGCTGGCGGACGACGACGCCGACGCACAAACGCTCGCACAGGATCAGTTGGCCGATTACGTCGCCGCGTTCAGCGCGCTGCTGGCCGGCGCCAACCCGAACCTCCCTGAGTCCGTCGTTGCCGACCTCATCGCTGAGCACGTGCAGCAGCTCCAGGAAGTTGCCCACTTCAGCATCGGTGAGTACTCCAAGGCCTATCCCGCCTTGCGTCACACCTATGCCCACATGTACACGATCGGAGATGGGCTCGCCCGGGCGATCATCCTTCAATTCCGCGACACCTTGACGGGGGGAGACATGGCGTTCAGCCCAGCTGCGGACCTCCGTATCTCGCTTGACCGATTTCTCGGCGAACACACCATCCTGGCGATGATCGCCATGCGCTCTGGACTCACGCGGACCGCCGGCCAGGAAGCTGCGGCCGACGCGCTGGCGCAGAACACGACCGATCTCAGCGAAGCGATAGGACGAATCTACGGCGGCGCAGCCCGGAATGCCTTTGCCGGCCTGTGGCGGCATCACACCGATGCGTACCTTCGGTACGTGGCGGGTGTGGCGGCTGACGACCAGGATCTCCGCACGACTGCACTTGATCAGCTGCGGGACTACCAGACCGACCTGACCAATTTCCTCGCCGTGGCCAACCCGAACCTCGATGCCGGCGATCTGACAGCGCTCCTGCGGACGCACACCGAGCAGCTCGTCGCCCAGGCCGATGCCTATGCCGCGGGTGACTATGACGCGGCATACGACGTCGCCCACGAGGCTTTTGCGCACTCGGGGACGCTGGCCGAAGCCCTCGCTTCGGCGATCGCCACCCAATTCCCCGAGATGTTCCCGGACACGGCGACCGCTGAGCCGCGGCCGCCGCGTCCGCTGGCGGACGCGGGCCTGATCCTCGTCATTGTTAGCCTGCTGACGATGCCGCCGTACGCTCGGCTCGCTGCGGCACCGCCGTGGCGAGCGCCTCGCCGCCGGTAATCACATCGCGGATGTCGCGTGTACGATTGATCGGCTGATACACCACCGGTAGGTTCATCCCCGGGTGGCCGCGCTGTCCCGTTCCCCCCGTCGACCTCGAACAACCCTGCGAGACGCGGACAGGAACGAGCGACATGACACGCGCGACGCTAGCTCGTCTATGGTCCGAGCTGGCCCTGCGTCCCCGGCGATCCGTGCAGGAGTGGCTCTCCTTACGCACGGCTCGTACTGGCCCGCGGCTCCGGGCCGCGCTGGCGCAAGCGTCGGCGGTCGCCGCCTCGCTGCTGATCCTCATGATCGATGGGGCAGCAGGTGTCGTCGGCGACGAGGTTCTCGTATGGATCGCGATCGTCCTCGGCTTCGGGGCGCTACGGGTGGCCACCGCAGGACGCAGACTGGCCACGAGCACCATCGTTCTGGATGCCATCGGCACCGCGGTGTTTCTGGCTGGTACCGGCGGGCCAAGCTCTCCGTTCCTGCTCCTCGCCCTGGCCGGCGTATGGTGGTCGGCCGACGTCGGACGCGGCCTGAGCGCTCAGGTGTATCGGATCGATCGGCGTTACAGCGAGCTGCGCGTCGCACCGGACTCGGTCGTGGAGGTCACGGGCCGGCGCCGCAGCTGGCTCGTGTATGGCCTCGCGTTCATTGGCGCGTACGCCGTGCTCGCTCTCCCGGAGGCTGCTCGCGGGACGACGGAGCTGCCGGAGGCATTCGAGGACCTGGCGATCTTCGCGATCGTGGCCGTTCTCTCCGAGTGGTTCGGCCGTTCGGAACGGCGCGAAACCGAACGCTCGCGTCCCATTCGCGTGCGCGCGCCGGGAGCTGAGCAACTCCCGATTCGGGAGGGTCTGGCGCGTGCGCTCCGCGGGGACGCCGCGATCGACGCGGTGCTTGCGGCGGGTCAGGCTGGGCTCACCGCCATCCAGGCTGAGCTGCTCGCGTATCTGGTGCTGGGGTTGACCAATCTGGAGATCGCCGACGCCATGCAGGTCAGCGAGGCGACCGTTCGTTACAGGCTCACGCGGCTCTACCGCGATCTTGGCGTGATGAACCGTCGGGGCGCGCGGGAGCGGGCGCTGGAACTCGGCATCACTCGCTCGTCAGCGCCGCCGAGGTGTTGATTTTCCACCTAACGACTCGTGTTTCGCACTTTTCTAGCGCCTGACCGGACGGTCACGATCCTACGTTGGTCGCCTGCTTCCGGGCGCGGAGCGGCCGGGGCGGAGATTACGGCCTCGCATGGGGGACGGGTCCACGGCAACTGCCTCTAGCTGCTCTTGGGGCCGCTGGCGCCACCCAATGACCATTGCGCGGCTTCCACTCTCGGGACCCCCGAGCAGAGAGGAGCGAATCGATGGGTCGGAAGTTCGGAATCACGCTGGCGGTTCTCTCGATTCTTGCGCTGACGGCGGCGGTGACGCTTGCGGGGAATGCGCATTTCGTCGGGACACCGCAGATAAGCACCTCCGGAAACACGTTGACGGTTTCCGGCAAGGTGGCCGGTCTGGGCAACATCGCGCAGATCAATGTGCAGGTCACCGCGGACGCGCTCTGCGTGAACCGCGGCAACAACAATCCATCGGCCGAAAACAAGACCAGCGTTGCCGCGGGTGGGCAGTTCCCTGTGCAGAACGGAAAGGCCGACTTCTCGGTCACCGGCACCGCGACGTTCCAGCCCAACTGCTCGCCCCCCATGCGCGTTGAGTTCCAGAACATCCGGATCAGCATCTTCGACGCGGCGGGGAACCTCCTCCTGACGTTCCCGTAGGCCACTAACCAACCCGACTGTCGGTGGGAGGTCGTGCCACGCGACCTCCCACCGACGCGTCCGTCAACGGCGGATGGACGTCTCCTGGCCGGAGGGCGTGTCGCGGACTTCGACGCCGAGGGCTGCCAGTTCGTCCCGCAGCGTATCCGAGGTCGCGAAGTCTCGAGCGGCGCGTGCGGCAGCACGGCGCTCGAGGAGCTTCACTGCATCCTCGGGGAGCGGCGCCTCCGCCACGACCGGGGCGTCCAGTGAGAGCCCCAGCACCCGATCGAAGTCGAGCAGCAGCGCGCGACGCTGTGCATCGGTCAGGTCCGAAGCCGATGCGACCTCGTGCGCGACCGCCAGCCCCCGTGGTGTCCCGAGGTCATCGGCGATGGCCTCGATGAAGCGCGCCCGATAGGGCGCCATCGGCGCGGCCGACAGGTCGACCGGTTCGGACGTGGCCGAAGCGACGGCACGGCGCAGGCGAGCGAGGCCGGAGGTGGCGGCGTGCATGGCATCGGCGGTGAAGTCCAGCTTCGACCGGTAGTGCGCCGTCAGCGCGAGGTACCGGAAGGCGAGCGGCTCGTAGCCAAGGTCGGGCAGGTCGGCGACGCGAATGATGTTGCCCGCGCTCTTCGCCATCTTGGCGTCGTCCATCGTCAGGAACTCGCCATGCATCCAGATGCTGACGACCTCGTGGCCCAGGGCACCCTCGGACTGGGCGATCTCGTCCTCGTGGTGCGGGAACTTCAGGTCGATCCCGCCGGTGTGGATGTCGAACCGATCACCCAGATGCTTGAGGCTCATGGCCGAGCACTCGATGTGCCACCCGGGGAAGCCGTCGCCCCACGGGGACGGCCACTTCATGAGCCGACCGGGCTCGGCGTGCTTCCAGAGCGCGAAGTCGGCGGGGTCGTGCTTGTCCGTCTCGACCTCGACCCGGTGGCCCGCATGCGTCTCCTCGACCTTCTGGCCGGACAGCTTTCCGTAGCCGGGGAACTCGGAGACGTCGTAGTAGATCGTGCCGTCGACCTCGTAGGCGAGGCCCTTCTGGACCAGGCGTTCCGTCAGGGAGAGCATCTCGCCGATGTGCTCGGTCGCCCGAGGCATCACGTCCGCGGGCAGGATGTTCAGGAGCGCCTCGTCCTCCAGCCAGGCGGCGGTGTAGAAGTCGGCGATCTGCATCGGCGTCTTTCCCTCCAGCGCCGCCGCCTCCTCGACCTTGTCCGGGCCGGTCAGCGACTCCAGCTGGTCGTCGCGCATGTGGCCGACATCGGTGATGTTCTTGACGTAGCGCACCTCGTAGCCGAGGTACTCCAGCGTCCGATGCAGCAGGTCGCCGAAGAGGTACGTCCGCAAATTGCCGATGTGCGCGTACTTGTAGACGGTGCTGCCGCAGGTGTAGATCCCGACGCGACCCGGCTCGAGCGGCTCGAGCGGTCGGGTGGTGCGAGTCAGCGAGTCGTGCAGGCGCACCTGCGGGAGGGTTCCGGCCATGGGGTTCGCATTGTACCGATGCGTCCTTCGTCCGCCGCGACGGGCCTCATCCCCACGCCGACGACCGCGTAGAGTGGACCGATGCCTGACGCCGCTTCCGCCGACTCACTGCCGCTGACGATCGGCGATGAACCGCGCTTCTGCCCGATCTGCGGACGGCCGGTCGAAGCGCGGACTCTCGAGGCCGACCACCGGCCGCGGCTCGTGTGCTCCGAGGGCCATGTCACCTGGCGCAACCCGCGGATGGTGGTCGGGACGCTGCCGATCGCCGATGGCAAGGTGTACCTCGCCCGACGCGCCATCGAGCCGTCGCTGGGCAAGTGGGGCAACCCCAGCGGATTCCTGGAGCTCGGCGAATCGGCGCAGGAGGGCGCGCGGCGCGAGACCGAGGAGGAGACCGAGCTGCGCGTCGAGGTCGGCAGGCTCATCGGCGTGTACTCACGGCCGGCGGTCGGGATCGTGACGATTGCGTTCGAGGCCAGCGTGGTGGGTGGGCGGCCGGAGCCGGCAGCCGAGACGAGCGAGGTCCGCGCGTTCGGGCCTGACGAGATCCCGTGGGACGAGATCGCCTTCACCACCGCGGAGTCGGCACTGCGCGACTGGGTCGCCTCGCTCCCCGGGCGAGGCCCGCGCTTCGAGCCGGAGCTCTACGTGGAGGGCGATCCCGCCTGACGGATCACCTCGCCACGCACCGGGACCCAGGCGCCGAGCAGGACGGCGTACCCGAGCGTCGCAATGAGCGGCACGATCTGCGCCTGCCAGTCGGCGGCGGCGACACGCGGCGTCACGTCGGCCGTGGCAGCGATCAGGGCCCATGCCAGCAAGGCCACCGCCGGCGCCGCGATGCGCAGCGTGGCGGTGACGGTGAAGAAGCGGGCGAAGAAGTAGGCGAAGCACATGCCGACCAGTGCGCCGGCCGCCTGGACCGCCATGAGGCCGATGACGAACGCCAGCTCGGATGAGCCGGCGAGCGGGGTGACGGCGAGGGCAAGCGGACGCAGCGGCAGCAGCGGATCGGCGCGCATGATGGCCGAGAGCGTCATCGCGATCGCCACCCAGATGTACCCGCCGGCCAGCCCTGCGACGAAGCCGCGGTAGGCGAGGCGCAGGCCGTTGACCTCGGTCATGCCCGCAGCGTAGGCGTGCGCGAGACCGATCCAGACCCGCTCGAAGGTCCGGTGGGTGACCGTACCGCCGGGAGGCTATTCGGCGTAGCGCGAGTAGACGCTCACCGCGTTCTGACCGCCGAATCCGAAGCCGTTCACGATCGCCACGTCCACCGCGGCGTGGCGCGCCGCATTGGGGACGTAGTCGAGATCGCAGGCCGGATCCGGGTGCTCGTAGTTGATCGTGGGCGGGATCACCCCGTCACGGATGGCCAGCACGGCGGCGAGGCCGGAGATGGCGCCGGCCGCACCCAGCGTGTGGCCGACCATGCTCTTGTTGCTCGTGACCGCCAGGTTGTCGGCGTGCGCACCGAAGGCCGCGCGAATGGCCTTCGTCTCGGTGGCATCGTTGAGCGCTGTCGAGGTGCCGTGTGCCATGACGACCTCCACCTGCTCGGCCTCGAGGTGCGCGTCGCGAATGGCGCGCTGCATCGCCAGCGTTGCCCCGTAGCCGGAGGGCTCCGGTGCGGAGATGTGAAACGCGTCGGCTGTCAGGGCGCCGCCGGCGATCTCGGCCAGGATCGTGGCGCCGCGCGCCTCGGCATGCTCGGCGGCCTCGACCACCAGGACACCGGCGGCCTCGCCGAACACGAATCCGTCGCGCTCGGCGTCGAATGGACGCGACGCCCGCTCGGGCTCGTCGTTGCGCTTCGACAGGGCGCCCATGTTGGCCAGCGCCGCGAAGCTGACCGGCATGATCGCGCTCTCGGTGCCGCCGGCGATCACGACATCCACGTCACCGTGCTCGATCAGGCGCTGCGCTTCGACGAACGCCTGCACGCCGGATGCGCAGGCAGCGACCGATGTGATCACCGGGCCACGGATGCCGTTCTGGATGCTGATCTGACAGGCCGCCATCGACGGCGACATCATCGGCACCATGAAGGGGCTGACGCGATCGGCCCCGCGCGTGGTCAGCGTGACCTCGCCGACGGCGACTTCCTGCAGGCCGCCGCCGCCGGTGTTCATGACCACGGCGACATCATCGCGGTTGTGGTCGCCGATCTCGAGGCCGGCGGCGTCGATCGCCTGGCGCGCCGCCGCGACGGCCAGCTGCGAGAAGCGGCTCATTCGGCGCGCCTGCTTGAAGTCCATCCAGTCGCGCGGGTCGAAGCCCTTGACCTCGGCGGCGATGCGCACCTCGAGGTCCGAGGCGTCGAACAGGCTGATCTCGGCGACGCCCGACACGCCGGAGGTCAGGTTCGTCCAGAACGTGCCGACGTCGTTGCCGATCGGCGTGACCGCGCCGAGGCCGGTGACCACCGCGCGCCGCGCCGGATCGCGCGGTGGGGGATTGCGGGTCAAGCGAGCAACCGCGTCTGCGGCACGTGCGCCGGCACCAAGGTGCTACTCCTCGAAGCGGCGCAGGATGACGGTCGAGTTATGCCCGCCCAGGCCCATCGAGTTGGAGAGCGCGACGCGCACATCGGCGGCGCGCGCCTCATTCGGGACGTAGTCGAGCGTCAGCTCGGGATCGGGATGGCGGTAGTTGATCGTGGGCGGGATGCAGCCGGTCGACACGACCTTGGCGCACACGAACGCCTCGATCGCACCAGCGGCGCCCATGGCGTGGCCCGTCATGGACTTCGTGCTCGACACCGCCAGACGATCCGCATGCTCGCCGAACACGTCGCGGATGGCCATGGTCTCGAACTTGTCGTTGAGCGGCGTGCTCGTGCCGTGGGCGTTGATGTAGTCCACTCCATCCGGACCGATGCCGGCGCGCGCCAGGGCCGCGCGCATGGCGCGCTGGTTGCCCTCGCCGCGCTCGGCCGGTGCGGCCATGTCGAACGCATCGGCGGATGACCCGTAGCCGATCACCTCGGCGATTGGCCGTGCCCCGCGCGCGAGCGCGTGCGACAGCTCCTCCAGAACCAGCACCGCCGACCCCTCGGACACGACGAAGCCATTGCGGGTCGCGTCGAACGGCCGGGACGCCATCGCCGCGTCGTACTCGCCGGTGTCGGGGTCGCGCGGCGTCCCCAGCGCGCGCATCTGGCCGAAGCCCGCGAACGCGAGCGGCACCAGCGGAGCCTCTGTCCCGGCACCGAGCATGATGTCGGCCTGACCGCGGACGATGGCCTCCATCGCCTCACCGACGGCATGGCCCCCGGTGGCACAGGCGCTCACCACCGCCATGTTCGGCCCGCGGATGCCGTACTGGATGGCAACCTGGCCGGAGGCGGAATCCGGGAGCATGTGCGGCAGCAGGAAGGGTGAGACGCGCCGCGGGCCGCGCTCGTCGAGCGTCTTCTGCCCGTCGAGCAGCATGCCGATGCCGCCGATGCCGGTCCCGAAGACCATCCCGAAGCGGTCCGCATTCACATCGCCGTTGACGTGACCGTCGTCGGCCAGCAACCCGGCGTCACGCAGTGCCTCGCCGGTGGCGGCGACGGCGAAATGGGTGTTGCGGTCGTGCCGCCGCACGTCCTTGGGCTCCATGAACTGCGTCGCGTCGAAGCCCTTGACCTCGCCGGCCACGTCCACATCGAAGGGCGAGGTGTCGAACAGCGTTATGCGATCGATGCCGGAGCGGCCCGAGACGAGCGCGTCCCAGCTGGCATCGGCTCCGATTCCGACCGGTGACACGATTCCGAGGCCGGTCACGACCGCCCGGCGAGGCGTCACGCGGTCTCCTCGCGCAGCGCCGCGATCCAGGTCCGCGGGCCTGGGATGTCGAGCGCGTGGGTCACGGCCTCGGGGCTGATGCGGCGGATGAGGCCCGATAGGACGCGACCCGGGCCGACCTCCACGAAATCGGTGATGCCATTGCCCGCCATGCGCCGCACGGTCGCGGTCCACTGCACGCCGTGCACGAGGTGCTCACTGAGCTCGAGGCGTAGGCCCTCGGCGGTATGGATCACCGACGCGTGCACGTTCCCGAGCATCGGGATCTTGGGATCTCGGAAGGGAACCTTGGTCAGGATTCGGCCGAACTCGTCGCGCGCGCGGCGCATCAGCGGCGAGTGGCTGGCGACGCTGACGGTGAGGCGGACCGCCTTGCGGGCGCCGACCGTCCTGCTCATCTCGAGCGCGAAGACGAGCGCCGGGATGACGCCGGAGAGGACGATCTGGCCGGGGGCGTTCGCGTTCGCGACGCTGATCTCACCGTGTTCGCGCGCCGCTTCCACGATCTCGTCGACCTGCTCGTCGGAGAGGCCGATGACGGCGCCCATGCCGCCGTCGATCCCACGCTCCTGCATGATCCGGCCGCGCTCTCGAACCAGGCGCAGCGCATCGGCATAGTCGATGGCGTCGGCGGCGACCGCGGCGGCGTACTGGCCGGCGGAGTGACCCGCGACCGCGCGCGGCACGATCTCGATGCCGGCCTCGCGCGCCTCCTCGCGCATCGCCTCCAGGAAGGCGACGCTGGTGGCGAGGATGGCCGGCTGCGCGTTGATCGTCTGGTCGAGCTCCTCCGCGGGACCCTCCAGGATCATTCGCGAGAGTGGAATGCCGAGCGCCGCATCGGCGCGCTCGAAGGCAGCCGCTGCGGCGGGGGATCGCGCGACCAGGTCGGCACCCA
>DASTTX010000147.1:0-6642 GCA_035759945.1 Candidatus Limnocylindria bacterium
CTATCTTCATGTGGAACTCGGCCGAAGCAGGCTCGCGGGCGTACCTCGAGACGGCCATGGTCCACGAGGTCACCCACATCGTCTTCCACGACGCGACCGACAACCCGTTCCACGAGCCGGCGCGCTGGCTGAACGAGGGAATCGCCACGTGGTCCGAGGCCGGAGACGCGGGCGGCGACCGCGCGATCGTCGAAAACGAGGCGTCCGGCGGCGGGCTGTTCGCCTTCGACGCCATCACCGAGCAGTTCCCGATCGGCGAGCGCGGGGGACGGCTCAGCTACGCACAGGGAACCACCATGGTCGACCTCATCGTGGACACGTACGGGCCCGAGGCGCTGGCGCGCATCACCGCCGCGTACCGGGACGGCGCCTCGGACGCGGAGGCGCTCGAGGCGGGGACCGGCGTCCCGGCCGATGAGCTGTACGCGGACTACTACTCCTCCTTCGGCGTCGAGGCCCCGACGCCGATCGCGCCGGGGGCCATTGCGCCATCCAATGTCGACCGGCCGACGGTCGGCGAGGTCGACCCCGGTGGCGTCGACCCCGACGCAGAGCGCCCACCCGACGAGGGGTCCCCCAGCGAGGGCGGCGCGCCTTCCGGTGGCGGATTCGACGTCGGGCTGATCGTGCTCCTCGCGGCTGCTTCGGCGGCGGCCGGTCTTGCCGCCGTCGCGGTCTCGCGACGCGCCGAGCGTCGGGGGCGGTCGTGAGCCGTCGGCTGCCTCCACGATCCCGTGCCAGGGTCGGCAGCCCGCGTTGGGCGCTGAGCATCGGGCTGGCGCTGGCCGCCATCGGCTTCGTCGGCGCCGCCCAGTGGAACAGCTCGACCGTTCGGCAGACCGTGATCAGCTCCGCCCAGGGCGTGCTCATCATCCAGGCCGAGCAGCGTCAGCGCGAGCAGGAGCAGCTCCGCGCCCAGATCGAGGAGGCAGAGGACCGGGTGCGGGAGTTCCAGGCGCAGAGCGCCGGCTCGCAGAGCGCCACGGACCGGCTGAACCAGGATCTCGCCGCCGCCCGGCTGGCCGTCGGTCTATCGGACGTGATCGGCCCGGGGGTCGTCATCGAGGTCGCGGACTCGACGCGCCAGGTGCCGGTCGGCGAGAACCCGTCGAACTACTTCGTTCTCGCCGACGATCTGCGTGACATCGTCGCCGCGCTGTGGGCATCCGGCGCCGAGGCGATCGCCATCACCGGAGGTGGCGGCGAGGGCGGCGAGGGTGGCGCGCCGGCTGAGCGCATCGTGACCACGACCTCCATCTACGGCGCCGGTTCCGCGATCCTCGTGAACCAGGCGCTGCTGTCGCCGCCCTTCCGCATCGAGGCCATCGGCCCGGGCGACCTCCACGAGCGCTTCCTGGCGAACCCGTTCTACATCGGCCGGCTCTCGCTGCGCGTCGAGACGTTCGGGCTTCAGTTCGCGAGCGAGGCACGCGACGAGGTTCGACTGCCCGCCTTCATCGGCAACACGCGGCTGCGCTGGGGCGCGCCGGAGCGGTCGGACTGATGGCCAGCCGAGTTGCGCAGCTGAGCCTGTTCGGCGTCGCCCTCCTCATCGGTGCATTGCTGGTCGGCCAGCTGCGGTCGCAGGCGCGACCGATCGAGCTGGCGAACCTCTCGCCGCAGGAGCTCTCGACGCTGATCGAGACCCTGTCGGCGCGAAACGCGGAGCTCCGGGACGGCCTCGCCGACCTGCGCGACCAGGTCAGCGACTACGAGCGCGCGGCCGCCGAGGGGCAGTCGAGCCTGGCGATCGGCCAGGAGGACCTGCTACGCGTCGAGGCGTTCGGCGGGCTCGGGGCGGTCGAGGGGCAGGGGATCGTGGTCGAGGGCGAGGGGTCGTTCGATCCCACCTCGGTCAACGACATCATCCAGGAGCTCCGCAACGCCGGCGCCGATGCCATCGCCATCGACGACATCCGCATCACGGCGAGCTCGGTGGCGGTGCTCGGCACGAGCGCCATCGAAATCGACGGCGTGCCGATCGGTCGGGCCTTCACGGTGACGGCCATCGGCTCGCCTGGCGGCCTGACGACGGCGATGACCCGCGAGGGTGGCCTACTTCAGCTGCTGGAGCAGTCGATCCAGGCGCGCTTCACCGTCCGCGAGGACCGCTCGCTGGTCGTTCCGGCCACTCGGCGCGACCTCACGCCGACGGCCGCGCGCCCCGTCGAGTAGCCTTTCGCTTCCGAATCACCTGCTGCAACGGAAGGTGCCGTGAAGGACCTGATCGAACGCGCCCTCGATGCCGCCCAGCGCGGCGGCGCAAAATACGCGGACGTCCGCGTCGTCGAACGCGAGACCGAGGGGCTGACCGTCAAGAATGGCCAGCTCGAGGGCGCCAGCTCGAACACCAGCGCGGGCTTCGGGGTGCGCGTCCTCGTCGACGGTGCGTGGGGATTCAGCTCGAGCGCCGTGCTCGACCTGGGTGAGGCCGACCGCATCGCCGCCGAGGCACTGGAGATCGCGCGCGCCTCGCGCATCGGCCGCAAGGAAGCGGTCCAGCTGGACGAGACCGAGCCGGTCAAGGACACGTACCGCACCGCCTACCAAGAGGACCCCTTTGCCGTCAGCCTGGACGACAAGCTGCGCATCCTCATGGAGGCCGATGCGGCGATGGCACGGGTGCCCGGCGTCGCCATCCGCGAGGGCAACATGGTCGCCGGCAGGGAGCGCAAGACCTTCGCCTCGCTGGCAGGGGCGTGGATCGAGCAGGAGATCGTGGAGGCCGGCGGCGGCATCGAGGCCACCGCGGTCAACGAGTCGGAGATGCAGCAGCGCAGCTACCCGAACTCCTTCGGGGGCCAGTCGGTCACCGGGGGGTTCGAGGCGGTGCGGGCCCTCGACCTCGCCGAGCACGCGCAGGAGACCGCCGAGCTGGCTGTCGCGCTGTTGGACGCGCCACAGTGCCCATCCGGCGAGATGGACCTCATCCTCGACTCGACCCAGGTCGCGCTCCAGATCCACGAGTCATGCGGTCACCCGACCGAGCTGGATCGGGTCTTCGGCACGGAGGCCAGCTTCGCCGGCACCAGCTTCCTGACCACCGACAAGCTCAACCAGCTGCGTTACGGCAGCGACCTCGTCAACATCGACGCCGATGCGACCGCGCCCGGCGGCCTCGGCACGTTCGGCTACGACGACGAGGGCGTCCCCGCGCAGAAGGTGCCGCTCATCGACCGTGGCCTGCTCGTCGGCTACCTGACCAGCCGCGAGACCGCGCCGCGCATCGGTCGCAGCAGCATGGGCAGCGCCCGCGCCTGGATGTGGAGCAACATCCCGCTCATCCGGATGACGAATATCAACCTGCGCCCGGGAGACGCGGGCTCGCTCGAGGACCTCATCGCCGATACGCGCGACGGCATCTTCATGAGCATCAACAAGAGCTGGTCGATCGACGACCGGCGGCTGAATTTCCAGTTCGGCGACCAGGCCGGCTGGATCATCAAGAACGGGAAGCGCACGCAGCTCGTCAAGAACCCGACCTACACCGGCATCACGCCGCAGTTCTGGGGCAGCTGCGACGCCATCTGCTCGTCCGACGAGTGGACGCTGTGGGGCCTGCCGAACTGCGGCAAGGGTGAGCCGGTGCAGACCGGCCACGTCGGCCACGGCGCTGCGCCGGCCCGGTTCCGGAAGGTGAACGTGGGAGTGGGCCGATGGTAGCCACCCGCAATGAGGTCGACGCGCTGCTCGACCGCGCCCTCGCGCATTCGACCGCCGAGAAGACCGAGACGCTGTACATCGCGCAGGACGCGGCGCTCACGCGGTTCGCCACCAACCAGATCCACCAGAACGTGCGCGAGCACGACGCCAGCCTCCAGGTCCGCGTCATCGACGGCGGGCGCATCGGTGTGGCCAGCACGAACCGGCTCGACGAGCCCGGCATCCGCGATGTCGTCGATCGGGCGACGGCCATCGCGAAGCGCTCGGCGCCGAACCCGCGAGCGGCCGTCCTGCCCGAGCCCGATGGGCGCGACTACGACTCGGATCTCGGCTTCGTGCCCGCGACCGCGGAGGCGGGCGCCGAGCTGCGTGCCGAGGGCGCGCGAGCGGTCATCGCCGCCGGCGAGAAGGAACGCCTCCAGGCGTCGGGATCCTTCTCGACGACCGTGATGACGGTCGCCGTGGCGAACTCGCTGGGAATCCGGGTGCAGCACCGGTCGACGCGCTCGGCACTGCTCACGGTGATGATGGACGGCTTCGCGTCGGGTGCTGCGTCCGGGTACGCGAACGCCGGCTCGCCGGACATCACGACCATCGACGCCGAGGCGCTGGGCGCCGAGGCCGCCGCCAAGGGCGACCGGATGCGGGGCGCGGGTGAGCTTGAGCCGGGCGAGTACGAGGTCATCCTCGAGGAGTACGCCGTGGCCGGCCTGCTCGAGTACCTCTCCTACATCGGCTTCTCCGGCCTGGCGCACGAGGAGGGGCGCTCATTCATGGACCTGGGCAAGCAGGTGATGGGGGAGAACGTCTCCATCTGGGACGACGGTGCCGATCCGAGCGGCCTCCCCGCGCCCATCGACTTCGAGGGCGTGGTCAAGAAGCGCGTCGACCTCATCGACCGCGGCATCGCCCGCGCGGTCGTCCACGATGCCGCGACCGGACAGCGCTCGGGCACCGGATCCACCGGTCACGGCCTGCCGGCGCCGAACCTGGTCGGGCCCATGGCCATGGACCTGTTCATGGCGCCTGGCACGACGCCGCGCGACGAGCTGATTGACGGGATCCAGCGCGGCGTATGGGTGACGCGCTTCCACTACATCAACCCCGTCCATCCGAAAAAGGCGATCCTGACCGGCATGACCAAGGACGGTACGTTCCTCATCGAGAACGGGAAGCTGACCCGCCCGCTGCTCAACTTCCGCTTCACCCAGTCCATCCCGGAAGCCTTCAGCGACGTCCGCGGCGCCAGCTCGACCACCAAGCTCCTGCCCGGTGAGTTCTTCGGCGGCTACCGGGTGCCCGCGCTGCACCTCGGCTCGTTCAACTTCACCGGAGTCACCGCCGCGGAGGGCGGCGGGTGAGGGTGGCCGCACCGCTCGAGCTTCGCATCGGCGACCGGGTACGGCTCCGCAAGGAGCACCCGTGCGGCAGCCGCGATTGGGAGGTGGTCAGGCTCGGAGCCGATATCGGCCTGGTGTGCGACGGCTGCGGACACCGCATCCTGATGGACCGCCTCGACGTGGAGCGCCGCTTCACCGAGTTCCTCTCCCGCGGCCCCGAGGAATCCGCCTGACCGATGGCGCATGTGGATCTGCCCTCCGACAGCGCCAGCGATTTGACCGGGGCCGGGACGGTCTTCCGCAACCGGGCATTCGTCTACCTGTGGTCGGCCCAGACGCTGAGCCAGCTGGCGAGCAACATGGTCCTCGCCGCGCTCATGGCGACGGTTCGCCGCACGACCGGCTCCGACACGGCCGTGGCCCTCCTGATCCTCACGTTCCTGGTTCCCGCCGTGCTGTTCAGCACGCTGGGCGGCGTGCTCGTCGAGCGTAGCAACGCGAAGCTGATCATGCTCGCCACCAACGTCGTTCGGGCGGTCGGCATCGTGGCGTTCATCTTCGTGGCGCCCACGACGGCGAGCGCCAACGTCCCGCTGGTGTACCTGATCAACTTCGGCATCGCGACCGCGACCGCGATCTTCGCGCCGGCGGAGCTGACATCCATCCCGCGCATCGTCGACCGGCGCCACCTGATGGCGGCCAACTCGATCTTCGTGCTGACCATCAACGCCACCTTCGCCATCGGCTTCGGCTTCCTTGGACCGCTTGTCCTGAACGTGCTCGGGCCGATCGCGGTCTACGTCCTGGTGGCGGTGATGTTCGGGGCCGCCGCGCTCGCCATCCTGCCGCTGCCGGCCGTCCGTCCGGAGCGCGTCGCGCCGCCGGCGACTGACGCCGCCGGTCGCGCGGTCCAGGAGCTGGTCGACCAGCTGCGCGAGGGGATCGCGTTCGTGCGACAGCACCGGGTCATCGCCTGGAGCCTCGCGTACCTGGGCATCAGCTCGAGCCTCATCGGTGTTCTCGGGGCGATCGGTCCCGGGTTCGCCGTCGACATCCTGGGCCTGTCCCCGGAGAACTTCTTCTTCATCATGGGTCCGGCAGGGCTCGGTGCCGTGGTGGGGATCCTGTTCCTCAACTCCTACGGCAAGGGCATTCCGAAGCGCCTGGTGATCGACGTCGGCCTGGTCGCCATGGGCATCACGCTCGTCCTGCTGGCCTTCATCAAGCCGGTCGCCGCCACCTTCGGTGCGGCCACGGCACCGATCGAGGAGGTCGTGCCGGCCATCGCCCCGCTGGTGAGCCTCATCGCGGTGGTGGTGGTCATCGCGGTCTTCGCGGGCCTCGAGTACGCGTTCGTGGCCATCCCCTCCCAGACGGCACTCCAGGAGGAGCTGCCATCGGACGTGCGTGGCCGGATCTTCGGCATCCTCAACACGTTGCTCTCGGTCGCCTCGTTCCTGCCCGTGCTGGCCGCACCGGCCGCCGCCGACATCCTCAACATCTTCTTTGCGGGCGCGGGCATCCCGATCGTGATGGGCGTCCTTGGCCTCCTCACGCTGTGGGCCGGGATCGCGTCGTGGCGGCGGAACTCGCGCGCCGGCCTGCACGAGCACGACCGCGGCATGGCGCCGGCCGAGGT
>DASTTX010000148.1:0-26740 GCA_035759945.1 Candidatus Limnocylindria bacterium
CAGCTGTTCGGCGACCCGTTCTTCCCGCGCATCCTGCGGGGCATCAGCGATGAGCTTGCGACGGAGTCGATGCAGCTCGTGCTGCTCATGCCGCAGGACCGGCCCGGCGAGTCGCGCGTCGAGCGCTACCTGGAGGGCGGACACACGGACGGCGTCCTGCTCATCTCGCTCCACGGCTCGGACCCGCTGCCCGCCGCCCTGCGACGGCATGGCATCCCGGTCGTGGTCGGTGGCCGGCCGCAGGGCGAGGGCCTCACCTACGTCGACGTCGACAACCGCGCCGGCGCAGCGAGCGCGGTCGAGCACCTGGTCGAGCGCGGCCGACGACGCGTCGCAACCATCGGCGGGCCGCAGGACATGGCCGCCGGCGTCGATCGCCTCGCGGGCTATCACGACGCGATCCGCGACGGGGACGACAGCCTGGTCGAGATCGCCGACTTCACGCTCGACGGCGGGCGAGCGGCGATGCATCGGCTGCTGGAGCGCGCCCCCGACCTCGACGCGGTGTTCGTCGCGTCCGACCTCATGGCCATCGGCGCCGTGGACGCCCTGCGCGGCGCCGGGCGGCGGATCCCCGACGACGTTGCCGTCGTTGGCTTCGACGACTCGCCGCTGGCCGTCACGACCAATCCGGCGCTGTCCAGCGTTCGGCAGCCAATCGAAGAGATGGGGCGCGAGATGACGCGCCTGCTCATCGAACAGATCCGATTCCCGGATCGCGCGCCGCGCCGCGTGATCCTCGATACCCGGCTCGTCGTGCGCGGATCAAGCGGGGAGCACCCGGAGTTGGGCGACGGCTGACGAGGCACCCGAAGGAAGGAGCGGCATGTATCGACGGAACCTCATTCTGCGTCGGTTCGGCGCATTGAGCTTTGGGCTGGGCTACTTCGAGGACGGCGTCTGGATCGACCATGCTCCGGGCGACGGGCTGGTCTCCGACACCGACGCCGATATGCAGACCATCCACGCCTGGCTCGGTTGCTGCTCGGCCGGAGCCGATAGCGTGGCCACGCCGGTATGGCTCGGCCCCGAGCTTTCAGAGCGAATCGCCGTTCTGGCGAGATCGGCGTCGTCGTAGCCGGCTCGTCGCTCGCCGCGAGACCGGTCTCCCAGCTCGCGGCGCGCTTTCCGACCGACTTCGTATGGGGCGCGGCGACGGCTGCCTACCAGATCGAGGGCAGCCACGATGCCGATGGTCGCGGCCCGAGCATCTGGGACACCTTCAGCCACACGCCTGGCATGACGCTGAACGGCGAAACCGGCGACGTCGCGTGCGACCACTATCGCCGCTGGGACGCCGACCTCGACCTGATGCGGGAGCTGGGGCTGCGCGCGTATCGGTTCAGCACCTCCTGGACGCGCATCCAGCCAACCGGCTCAGGCGCGGTCAACCAGAAGGGCCTCGACTTCTACGATCGGCTCGTCGATGGCCTGCTCGCGCGGGGCATCCAGCCGTGGCTGACCCTGTACCACTGGGACCTGCCGCAGCCGATCGAGGACCGTGGAGGTTGGCTGGCGCCCGAGGTCGTCGAGCGATTTGCCGAGTACGCGGGGATCGTTGCGCGCCGGCTCGGCGACCGCGTGTCCGCATGGCTGACGCTCAACGAGGCGCGCACGTTCACGCTGATGGGCTACGGCACCGGCCGGCACGCGCCAGGACGGCACGGGTGGTCGAACGCCCTCCGCGCCGCCCATCACGCGCACCTGGCGCACGCCGCCGCCGTTCGCGCCCTGAGGGCCGAGGTGCCTGGCGCGAGGGTCGGCATCGCGCACGACGTGGCGCATGCCGAGCCCGGCTCGCCGAGCGCCGATGACGCCGATGCCGTCGTGCGCTACGACGGGGCGATGCACCGCTGGTTCCTGGATCCAACGTTCGGGCGCGGCTATCCCGCCGATCTCGTCGCGTGGTACGAGGGCCTCGGCATGCTGGACGGCCTCGACCTCGATGCCGTCAAGGATGCGCCGCCGATCGACGTGCTGGCGGTGAACTACTACCGGCGCGAGCGAGTCGTTGCGCAGCCGCCCGAGGCCGAGTGGGGGATCGGCGCCACCGTCCTGCCGCCGGCCGGCGACCAGACCGCCAACGGCTGGGAGATCCACCCCGATGGCTTGCGAAGCGTCCTCGTCCGACTCGCCGGCGACTACGCGCCGCCGGCGATCGCGGTGTCCGAGAACGGCGCGACCTTCCCGGACACGGTCGGGCCCGATGGCAGCATCGACGATCCGGATCGCCTGAAGTACATCGCCGCGCATATCGGCGCAGCCGCCGACGCGATCGGCGAAAGCGTCCCGCTGGTGGCCTACTTCGCCTGGTCGCTCCTCGACAACTACGAGTGGGCGCTTGGCTACGGCACGCGCTTCGGCATCGTCCACGTCGACTTCCCGACCCAGCGGCGCACCGTCAAGTCGAGCGGGCTCTGGTACCAGGAGCTGCTGGCCGCAGCAGGTGGCTCGTGACGGCGGGCCCCTGATCGCCGCCAATGTAATGGCGCCAATTCACGCGAGCTTCCGTTCGCGTACGGTTCTGCCAGTCTATTGGCGACTGGTACGCGTGAGCCTCACGCGCGCGTCCGGTTGGTGCGGCGAGACCACCAATACAGTGGCGGATTGTCACGCGAATCCAGGCTCACGTGGAATAGCTCCGTCAGATTGGCGACGCCACCGGCCACGAACCCGTCAACGGTCAAATTGCAAACCGAACAAGCGTTCGCATCGGTCCCTTTCCTGCTACCATTGCGGTCGGATGCCCTCAGACAAGATCGTGGTTCGCGGTGCCCGCGAGCACAACCTCAAGAACCTCGACGTGGAGATGCCGCGGGACCGGTTGATCGTCATCACCGGGCTGTCCGGAAGCGGCAAGTCCAGCCTCGCCTTCGACACCATCTATGCCGAAGGGCAGCGCCGATACGTCGAGTCGCTCTCCGCCTACGCGCGCCAGTTCCTGGGCCAGATGGAGAAGCCTGACGTCGACCAGATCGACGGACTCTCCCCGGCCATCAGCATCGACCAGAAGGGCGCGTCGCGGAACCCGCGCAGCACCGTCGGCACCGTCACCGAGATCTACGACTACCTGCGCCTGCTGTTCGCCCGCATCGGCCGCATGCACTGCCCGATCTGCGGCCGCGAGATCGAGCGCCAGACGGTCGAGCAGATGGTCGACCAGGTCTACGCGCTTCCGGAGGGAACGCGGGTCATGCTCATGGCGCCGCTCGTCCGAGACCGCAAGGGGGAGCACGAGAAGCTCCTCGCCGGCGCCAAGCAGGCCGGCTTCGTCCGCGTCCGGGTGGACGGCGAGCTGCGTGATCTCGACGAGGAGATCAGCCTCGACAAGAAGTACAAGCACAGCATCGAGGTCGTTGTCGACCGCTTGGTCGTGCGCCAGGCCGATGACGACGGCAACGCACGGCCCGACGCCAGCCGCATGGCCGACTCGATCGAGACCGCGCTCCGCCTCTCCGATGGGCTCTTGCTCGTCAACCTGCCCGATGCGCCGCAGAAGGAGCAGGACCGGATCTACAGCGAGAAGTACGCCTGCCCCGAGCACGGCGGCTCGTTCGAGGAACCGGCGCCGCGCAATTTCAGCTTCAACTCGCCCCACGGCGCGTGTCCGGACTGCACGGGCCTCGGCTCCCGGCTCGAGATCGACGCCGATCTGGTCCTTCCGAACGACGCCCTGAGCGTCGACGAGGGCGCCATCTTGCCGTGGCGGCGGATGGCGGCCACCGAAAGCTGGTTCAGCAAGATCCTGGAGGCGGTCGCCGAGCATTACCGCTTCCGGACCGATGTCCCCGTGCGCGACCTGTCGCCGGAGGCACGCCAGATCCTGCTGTACGGCAACCGCGGACAGCGCGTCGACGTGCGCTACCGCGCGCGCAACGGGAATGTCCACACCTTCAAGACGACGTTCGAGGGCGTCGTCCCGAACCTGACCCGGCGCCATCGTGAGACGGGCTCGGAGGCGATGCGGGCGGAGCTCGAGCGCTACATGACCAACAAGCCGTGCCCGACCTGCAACGGCTATCGGCTCAAGCCCGAGTCGCTGTCGGTGACGATCGCCGGCAAGAACATCATCGAGACCACGCGACGATCGGTGACCGATGCGCTGGCGTGGTATGACGCCCTCCCCAAGCGGCTCAACGATCGCGAGAACCAGATCGCGCGCCAGGTGCTCAAGGAGATCCGGGCGCGGCTGGGCTTCCTGGTGGATGTCGGCCTCGACTACCTGACACTCGATCGAGCCTCGGGCACGCTCAGCGGGGGAGAGGCACAGCGGATCCGCCTCGCGACCCAGATCGGGTCGAGCCTCATGGGCGTGCTCTACATCCTCGACGAGCCTTCCATCGGCCTTCACCAGCGCGACAACGATCGGCTCATCGCGACGCTCGTCCGGCTGCGCGAGCTCGGCAACACGCTGCTCGTGGTCGAGCACGACGAGGAGACGATCCGATCCGCGGACTGGGTCATCGACATCGGCCCGGCCGCGGGCGAGCATGGCGGGCGGCTTATCCACTCGGGGCCGTTGCCGGAGCTGCTCGAGAACACGCGGTCGGTGACGGCTGCCTACCTGCGCGGCGACAAGGCCGTGCCTGTGCCGAAGAAGCGCCGCAACGGCAAGCCCGACGCGATCGTCGTGCGCGGCGCGCGCGAGAACAACTTGAAGGACATCGACGTCGCCTTCCCGCTCGGCCGGTTCATCGCCATCACCGGCGTCAGCGGGTCCGGCAAGTCGAGCCTGGTGACGCAGATCCTGCATCCCGCATTGGCGCAACGGATCTGGGGTTCTCGCGAGCCGGCCGGGAAGCACGATCGGATCGAGGGCATCGAGCTGATCGATAAGGTCATCGAGATCGACCAGTCGCCGATCGGCCGCACGCCCCGCTCCAACCCGGCGACCTACACCGGCCTCTGGGGACCACTGCGCGAGCTGCTGGCCGCCGTGCCCGAGTCTCGGCTACGCGGGTACAAGCCGGGGCGCTTCAGCTTCAACGTGAAGGGCGGCCGATGCGAGGCGTGCGAGGGCGCCGGGATCGTGCAGATCGAGATGCACTTCCTGCCCGATGTCTACGTCCAGTGCGAGGTCTGCAAGGGCAAGCGCTACAACCGCGAGACGCTCGAGATCCACTACAAGGGCAAGAACGTGGCGGAGATCCTCGAGATGACGGTGGAGGAGGCGCTCGCGTTCTTCGAAGCAGTGCCGTCGATCCGCAACAAGCTCCAGACGCTGTCCGATGTCGGGATGGGCTACATCCACCTCGGGCAGCCGGCCACGACGCTGTCCGGAGGCGAGGCGCAGCGCGTCAAGCTCGCCACCGAGCTCTCGAAGCGGGCGACCGGGAAGACGTTCTACATCCTCGACGAGCCGACCACCGGCCTCCACTTCGACGACGTCGCTCGGTTGCTGTCGGTCCTGGAGCGCCTCGTCGAGAGCGGGAATACCGTCGCGGTCATCGAGCACAACCTGGACGTCATCAAGACCGCCGACTGGGTGATCGACCTCGGTCCCGAGGGCGGTGACAAGGGCGGGGAGCTCGTCGCGGCCGGAACGCCCGAGGAGGTCGCCCGCGTTCCCGAGTCGTACACGGGCCGCTACCTACGAGCGGTGCTCGGTATGGCGGAGGAGCCGGAGCCGATGCCGGCGCGTCGCTCGCGCCGCCGCGAGGCGGTCGCCGCCGGGTGAACTCGCCATAACGAAACGCCCCCGAGTATCTCGGGGGCGTTCTTCGTGGGTGAAGCGTCAGTTCCCGATGCCGCCATCGGGCTCGACGGGGAGGATGACCTCGCCGCCGATGCCGCCGTCGGGCTCGACGGGGAGCGCGGGGGGCGATGCGGCGGCTGCGGCCGCGACACCGAGGAGCGTGACGGCCAGGAGGAGGAAGACGAATGCGGCGCGGGCGACGCGCTGCCTGGCCTGAGAGACGAGTGTCATCGGGAATCCTTCATCTGCGTTAAAGGTGCGTGGCGAAGTGCCTGCCCGAGAGACGGACGCGACGCGGGTCACGGTTCCTGAGACAAATGTCTCGAACGCGCCGCTGCGACCGTCGCCCCGAATCCCATCTCCGCCAGGAATGGCGATGCGTGGGCGGGGTCGAAGGCGAGGATCAGCTGTCGTGTCGCGCGCGTCAGCGCCACATAGGCCAGGCGCCGCTCCTCCTCCATCGCTCGGTCGGGATCGTCGGCGTCCACCAGCGAACGGCGGTTCGGGATGCGATCGGCCTCGAAGCCGATGAGCACGACGGTCTCCCACTCCCTGCCCTTCGAGCCGTGAGCGGTCGCCAGCTCCACCCGCGCGTCGGGGTGGCGCAGGGCCGCAATGCGTGCCCGTGCAGCGTCGTAGGCCGCGACGAATGCGTCGGTCGTTGCGAACCCGGTCGTCCAGCCGAGGAGTGCGTCGAGGGCGGCGTGGTCGTCATCGGCCAGCAGATCTCCACTCTGGCTGCCCCGATTCCATCCTCGCGCGGCGCGGAGGCGGCGCAGGACGTGGAAGGGGTGGCCGCGGTCGTCGGTTGTGCGCGCCGCGTCGATGAGGCCGACCACGGGCTCGGACTCGACCAGCGGAGGAACGGCTGTCGTGTGTGCCACCCCGGCGCGGACGAGTGCGAGGAGCACTGGCGTCAGCTCGGATCGGGTGCGCGACAGGAAGCAGAGGCCGCGATCGGCGGCGTCCTCGCGGGCGGCGAGGCGCGCGAGGCCATCGGGCCAGTCCGGCGATGCCGTGCTCCAGGCGGAGATCGAGTCAGCAGCATGAGGCGCGCCGGCCGGCGCGCGAATCGGCTTGGCGAAACGCTCGCGGTTGACGGCCACCATGCGCGCAGAGGCCTCGATCACGACGCGAGGGCATCGGTAGTTGGTGGCGAGCATGACGCGATGCGCGGCGGGATAGTCGGACGAGAAGCGGAGGATGCGACGGACATCGGCAAGGCGCCACGCGTAGATCGTCTGGTCGTCGTCGCCGACCACGAACAGGTTGTCCTCCGGAGCGGCAAGGATTCGCACGAGCCGAAGCTGCGCCGCATCGACGTCCTGAAACTCGTCGACGCACACGTGGAGGAAGCGCGACTGCCAGCGCAGCCGCAGATGCGGATTGGTCTCGAGGAGGTCCGCGGCGCGCACGACGAGGTCGTCGAAATCGAGGGCGCCTCGCGCCCGCAGGAGATCGGCGTAGGTCTCGAGCACCGCCCGAGCCTCGTCCGGCGGGGACCGGCCCTCGATCTTCCAGGCGGACAGCCACGTGTCGAGCTGGGCGGCTTCCGGCAGCACGACCGATGCGTCCGCCGCAGCATGGCGCCGGCGCGCCGCCCGCAGCAGCGGGAGCCGATCCGCGACGAGGTTCGACCCTTCGCCGGCGTCCAGCAGCACCTGCCGAGCCAGCGCGTGGAGAGTCCGGATCTCGATCTGGTTGGCAGCAGGCACCTGCGGGCCGAGGCGTTTCGCGACGCGCGCGGCGAGGTCGAGCGCCGCATCGCGGTTGAAGGTCACCACACAGATGCGATCCGGTGGCACGCCGCGCGACAGGAGCACCGCCAGGCGGGCGACCATGGTCGTCGTCTTGCCGCTGCCGGCCGGCGCGATGATCTGCGCCGGCCCGTCGGGCAGCGTGGCAGCGGCACGCTGCTCGGGATCGAGCTTGGCGAGGATCGGCTCGACGTCGAGGCGCCCCGCGGGCACTGCAACGGCCATGGGGACATCATCGTCATGGCCGATTACCAGCCGATCACCGGCGGCTTACTGCGATCGCCCGTATCCTGACGGGCGCCCGCCACACTCCACCGCTGCAACGAGACCTGCGTGAGCCACGATCCGAGACCGTACGAAGACGTCCCGTATGACCGCGAGCTGATCCGCTCCGGCGGCGTCAGCGAGGGACGACGTCGGCCAACCGAACCGCGCGCACAGCGGCGGGACCCAGATCGATACCGTCCCTACCGGCCGCGCCCACAACGAAGGAGCGGGTCGACTGTCGGACGTGTGGTCAAGGTCGCGCTGATGGCCGTCGTGGTCGTCGTGACGCTCGTCATCGTGCGGACGGCGTTCTTCAACGCCAGCGTGTCGAGCGCGTTCTTCCCGTCGACCGCGCTGCTCGGCCCGCTGAACGGCAGCGAGCGCGTCAACGTGCTCCTCGTCGGATACGGCGGGCCGAACCACGGCGGCCCGTTCCTCGCCGACTCGATCCAGATCATGTCGATCGACCCGGCGACGGACACGACGACGACCATCCCGGTCCCGCGAGACCTGTGGATCGAGGGCGTCTCCGACTACGACCGCAACTCGAAGGTCAACGAGGTGTTCAGCGTCGGCAATGCGAACGGCGGGCTCGATGATGCCGGTGCGCTGCTCGCGGACATCCTGACGCAGGTCACTGGCATCGAAATCCATCACGTCATCTCGATCGACTTCGACGGCTTCCGCGACATGGTCGATGCCGTCGGCGGCGTGACCGTCGACAACCCGACCGAATTCAGCTACACGCTGACCCCCGCCAAGCACGCCGCCGGCGACTGGAGCGACGGCACCTTCCCGGCCGGTGAGATCCATCTGAACGGAGACGAAGCGCTGGCGTACTCCCGGGCGCGCTACACGAGCGTGCCGAGCGAGTCGAACGACTTCGCTCGATCGGTCCGTCAGTCGCGCGTGCTCGGCGCCATGCGCGCAGCGGCAGGCGGTGGCGGCATCGGCGCGGTCATCCCCGGCCTGCGGTTGATGGATGCCATGGAGGGTCGGGTCCGGACCGACCTGTCGGCCATCGACCTCTATCTGCTTTCCTCGCACCTCCAGAGCGACCGGCGCGTGGAGCTGACCGAGGGACCGGTCCTGACGGCTGCGACGAGCTCGACCGGCGCGTACATCCTGCTCCCCACCGGCTGGGCCGGCCCGGGCGACTACGGCGGGATCCGCTCGTACCTGGCCAGCCAGCTCTCGACCGATGCGTCGTAAGCGGCGTCTGCGTCTCGCTGATGTCCCACGCCTCCTCGTGCGCGGCGTGATCGAGGTGGCCGGCCTGTTCGGTGGTCGGTATCGGCGCACCGAAGGCGCGCACGTCCTCGCCCTCGATGCGAACGGCCGCGTCCTCGTGGTGCGCACCACGTATCTTGGCCCGGGCTGGATGCTGCCGGGCGGTCGCGTCGAGCACGGCGAGACACCGCATGCCGCAGCCGCTCGCGAGACGCGGGAGGAGACGGGGCTGGAGGTGGAGGTGGATCGGCTGCTGCTCGTCGATGCGCGGAAGGGACGCGACGTGAGCTTCGTCTTCGCCGGGCGCGTCACGGGCGGGGAGATGGAGCCCCAGCTCGGCGAGATCTCGGAGGTCGCCTGGCTCGACCGCGCGGAGATCGCCGAGACGTCGCCCAAGCTGCATCGGCTGCTGGAGCTGATGGATGCCGGGGAAGGTGGCATCGTCTACCGCGGGCTGGATTAGGGTGCCGATAGATCGGGCAATGGTGCTCGCGTAAGCGGCTTCCGGAGCCGCGGTGCGTCGTCTATCGGGCAGCGCAGCACCGCCGCTGTCCTCCACGTGCGATTCGGACCGATATGGGCTCGCACCGCCTCAAACGGGCAGCCACCCTAGAATCGAAGCATGAGCCCGCAGCGCGACATGCCCGAGACGCTGCGCGCTGTCCTGCGCCGGCTGCCGACGACGCCAGGCGTGTACCTCATGAAGAATGCGAGCGGGCGCGTCCTGTACGTCGGCAAGGCCGACTCGCTGCGCAGCCGCGTCCGGTCCTACTTCGCCGCACGGGGTCCGGAGGACGCACGGATCGCGCGCATGGTGACCGAGGTCGCCGACGTCGAGTACATCGTCACCGACACGGTCTCCGAGGCCTACCTCCTCGAGAGCAACCTCATCAAGGAGCATCGGCCGCGCTTCAACATCAGGTTGCGGGACGACAAGAGCTATCCGTTCGTGAAGATCACGCTGGGCGAGGACTTCCCGCGCATCGTCCGCACGCGGCGCCTGGTGCGAGACGGCAGCCGCTACTTCGGCCCGTATGCGAGCGCGAGCAGCGTGGACGAGACTCTGAAGCTCCTGCGCAAGATCTTCCCGTTCCGCACCTGTAACCTCGACATCCCGGAGGGGAAGCAGGTGCTCGAGCGGCCATGCCTGCTGTACTTCATCAACCGATGCCAGGGCCCGTGCATCCAGGCCATCCAGAAGGCTGAATACCGAGCCACGATCGATCAGATCGTCGACTTCCTGGAAGGCAAGCAGGAGCCGATCGCGGCGCAGCTGCGCCGCGAGATGGAGGGCCATTCGGACGCCCTCCGCTTCGAGCAGGCCGCCACGACGCGCGACAAGCTGCGCGCCGTCGAGCGGACGATGGAGCAGCAGAAGATGGCGGCCTTCAGCCGTGCCGAGCACGACGTCATCGGCATGGCGCGCGAAGAGGACGAGGCCTGCATCCAGGTCATGCAGGTGCGCAACGGCAAGCTCATCGGCCGCGAGCACTTCATCGTCGAAGGAGCACGCGACGTGACCGATGCGGAGGTGCTCGGCTCCTTCCTCCAGCAGTACTACGCCAGCACCGATGCGCTGCCGCGCGCGCTGCTGACGCCGCTCATGCCGGCCGAGGCCGATGGCCTGGCCACCTACCTCGCCGACCGCCGCGGGGTGCGCGTGACGATCACCGTCCCCGAGCGAGGTGAGAAGCGACGGCTGGTGGCGCTCGCCACGCAGAACGCCGTCGAGGCGCTCGCGCGCGAGCGGGCCGAGTGGATGGCGGACGAGGCGAAGCGCGACGAGGCCCTGACCCAGCTGGCGACCGCGCTCGAGCTGCCGCGCATCCCCGAGCGCATCGAGTGCTATGACATGAGCAACATCCAGGGGACGTCGGCGGTCGGCTCGATGGTGGTCTTCATCGATGGCAAGCCGGAGCCGCGCGAGTATCGGCGCTTCCGGATCCGCTCCGGCGACACGCCGGACGACTTCCGGATGATGGCCGAGGTGCTGCGCCGCCGGTTCAGCCGCGTGGCGAAGCTGCGGAACGAGACGGGGGCGCTTTCCCTGGCCGCCGTTGGTGCCGATGAGGCCCCGGAGGGGGACTCGGACGAGCCGATCGACCTGGATCCGGACGCCGGGCCGATCGACGCCAACGGCGACTCGGGTCCACGGGAGCCGGGCTGGGCGGTACCCGACCTCGTCATCGTGGATGGCGGCAAGGGACAGCTGTCCGCGGCCGTCGCCGCGCTCGAGGGGCTTGGCATCCGCGACGTTCCGCTCAGTGGGCTGGCGAAGCGCTTCGAGGAGCTCTATCTGCCGAACCGATCGGCGCCGGTCGTGCTGCCGCGGCGGTCGCAGGCGCTGTACCTCGTGCAGCGCATCCGCGACGAGGCGCATCGATTCGCGATCACCTACCACCGCGACGTGCGCGGCAAGCGCGCGCTGCGCAGCGAGCTGGATGACATCGAGGGCATCGGCCCCGGCCGCAAGAAGGCGCTCCTCAAGCGATTCGGATCGGTGCGGCGCATCAAGGAGGCATCGGTCGAGGAAGTGGCGTCGACACCGGGAATCAGCCTGCAGCTTGCCGAGCGGCTGAAGGCTCAGCTCGCACGCGAAGGCATGCTGGCGTAGCAGTGGCTATACTGGCGCCCGCCCGCCGCTGACAGCGGCGCGTTTCGTGTTCGAGGCCTCCGGCCGTCCAACACGACCTCCCGAGTACCGAGGGAAGCAAAGCCGCAGCATGACCTGGCGTCGCATGGCCCCGTGGGTGATCGCAGTGGTTGCCCTGCTGGCGATCTTCATCGATCTGCCGCGCTCCGTGCCGGCCTTCTCGTGGCTGCCGAACAACGTCCTCGGCACCGAGTTCCGCACCGTCCTCGGGCTCGACCTCGAGGGAGGCCTGCGCGTCACCCTTCAGGCGCAGTCGCAGGGTGACGAAGAGGTCACGGCCGAGCAGCTCGGGACCGCCCGCGACATCATCGAGCGTCGCGTTGCCGGCATTGGGGTCAGTGAGCCACAGGTCCGGACCGAGACCGGTGGCGACGGATCGCGGCGCATCGTCGTCGAGGTGCCCGGCGTCAGCGATCAGCAGCAGATCCGCGACCTCGTCGGATCGACCGGCCAGCTCCAGTTCGTCGACCCGCAGGGTCAGCAGCTCACGCAGGGTCAGGACATCAGCGACCTGCTCGACGCGGGGACGGTGCTCGAGCTGTTCGACGGCGGCCAGATCGAGCCGACGAGCGTGGCGCCGGCGGTGGACGGCAACCTCATCGGCGTCCAGTTCAGCCTGAAGGACGAGGGCAGCCAGAAGTGGTGCCAGTTCACGACCGCGAACGTCGGCCGCCCCGGACCGATCGCGCTCGACGAGGAGATCATCACCACTCCGACGATCAACGATGCGATCTGCGGCGGGCAGACGATCATCACCGTCGGCCCGAACACCGAGGCGAACGAGCAGGAGCGCACCAACCTGTTCAACACGCTGCGCTTCGGTGCGCTCCCGGTGTCGCTGGTCGAGCAGGGGGTCGAGACGGTCGATCCGACGCTGGGCGCCGACTTCCTGGTCCAGGCGCTCGTCGCCGGCGGCGTGGGCCTGCTGCTCGTGCTGGTCTTCATGATCGCCTACTACCGGCTGCCGGGGGTTTTGGCCGCCCTGGCGCTGATCTTCTACACGCTGGTGGTGTACGCGGTCTTCCGCGTCATCCACGTCACGTTGACCCTCGCCGGCGTCGCGGCCTTCATTCTCAGCATCGGCATGGCGGTCGACGCGAACATCCTCATTTTCGAGCGCATGAAGGAGGAGATCCGGGCCGGCAAGACGCTCGGTCCGGCCATCGAGGCGGGCTTCAACCGCGCCTGGTCGAGCATCCTCGACTCGAACGTGAGCTCGCTGCTCGTCGCCGGCTGGCTGTACTGGCAGGGGACGACCGTCGTCCGCGGCTTCGCGCTCGTCCTGATCATCGGCGTCCTGGTGAGCATGTTCAGCGCGGTCACCGTGACCCGCACCATGCTGCGCTACGTGACGCGCACCAGCTGGGGCCGGCGGCTCGAGCTGTACCACGTGGAGCGCTAGGCCATGTATGACGTCGTCGGCAAGCGCAACCTGTGGTTCGCCATCAGCGCCATCCTGACGATCCCGGGGATCATCTTCATCCTGCTCGGGGGCCTGAAGCCGTCGATCGACTTCACCGGCGGCACCGAGTGGGAGGTGCGCTACGCCGATGAGCCGAGCGCCGCAGAGATGACCGCCACGTTGCGCGACCTCGGCTACGAGGAGATCGTCGTCACAGAGCTCCAGGACGGCTTCCTGCGCATCCGCACCGAGCCGATCGACCTCATTCCGCCGGAGACCGCGGAGCCGTCGCCGTCGGGATCGGTCTCGCCAAGCGGCAGCGCCGAGGCTTCCGCCAGCGCCGATGCCTCCGCCACGGCCGAGGCTTCCGCCAGCGCTGAGCCATCGGCTTCCGCTTCGCCTTCCGCGGAGCCCAGCGCGGCGGCGAGTGCATCGGCCGAGCCGAGCCCATCAGCCTCGCCCGCGCCGATCGCGGCGGGCACCGAGTTCGCCACCCTCGAGAGCGAGCTCGAGTCGCAGTTCGGGGCGGGGGAGCCTCGCAGCGTCCGGACCGTCGGCCCGATCATCGGCGCCGATCTCATTCGGAGCTCGGCCATCCTGATCATCATCGGCGAGCTGTTCATCCTGGCCTACCTGTGGATCCGCTTCGGGTTCCGTTTCGGCACCGCGGCGATCATCGCCCTGCTGCACGACGTCATCCTGGTCGTCGGGGTGTTCGCCTTCCTGGGCCTCTTCTTCAACGTCGAGTTCGACGCCCTGTTCGTCACGTCGCTGCTGACGATCATCGGCTTCAGCGTCCACGACACGATCGTGGTGTTCGACCGCATCCGCGAGAACCGCGTGCGCCATGCGGGCGAGTCGTTCGGGGCGATCGTGAACCACTCGATCCTCCAGACCGCCGGGCGATCCATCATCACGTCGTTGACCGTGGTGGTGACGCTGGGCGCGCTGCTGCTGCTCGGGCCGCCGACGATTCGGACCTTCGCGCTTGCCTTGCTGCTGGGCGTCGTCAGCGGGACGTACTCCTCCATCTTTAACGCCAGCCAAATCCTGGTGGCGTGGAACGAGTGGGACGCGAAGCGCAAGGGGCGTCCGGCGCGGGCCTGAACGAAACGCAGTAACGGAAAACTAAGCGCCGAGTAATCGCCCGCCGCTACGATTGCCTCGTGATCGCCCCGAGCCTCGAGTGGCTGCTGCCCGAACCCGTTCGGGATCCGCCGGCCTTCTCGGGATTCGGTCCGGCGGTCGCCACGTTGCTCGCCCGGCGCGGCTTCATCCACGACGATCAGCTGCAGCGCTTTCTCCAGGCCGGCGCCGGCGCGCTCCACGACCTGTCACGCATGGCCGATGCGGACCGCGCACTGGAGCGGATCGACCGTGCCGTGGCGAGCGGGGAGCGCATCGCCATCTGGGGCGACTACGACGCTGACGGCATGACCGCCATCGTCGTGTGGGTCACCGCGCTGCGACGCCTGGGCGCCGATCCGGTCCGCTACGTCCCATCGCGGCTGTCGGAGGGGTACGGCCTGTCGAACGGAGGCCTCCGCCACCTCGCCGATGCGGGCGTGCGGCTGGTCATCACCGTCGACTGCGGCGTCAGCAACGCTGCCGAGGTCGAGGCGGCGCGCGCGCTCGGCCTGGACGTCGTCATCACCGATCACCACCTGCCGCCCGCCGTCCTGCCGCGGGCGGCCGCCGTGGTCGACCCACACCGGCCGGACTGCCGATACCCGGACCCCGACCTGACCGGCGCGGGGCTCTCGTACAAGCTCGCCGCTGCGCTGCTCGACCGGCACGGGCTTCCGGTCGATGGGCTCGCGGCCGTTGCAGCGATCGGCACCGTCGCCGACCTCGCGCCGATGACGGGCGAGAGCCGGGCGATCGTGCGCCTCGGCCTCGACGAGCTCGCGCGGACCGAGCACGCGGGCCTTCGCGCGCTGCTCGCGCGCGGATGCGAATCGCCGGGTCAGCCGACCGCGCGCGACCTCGGGTATGGGGTCGTGCCGCGCATCAATGCCGCCGGGCGCATCGCCGACGCCGAGCTCGCGCTGAGCCTGCTGCTCGAAGAGGACCCGGAGCGCGCCGAGCAGCTCGCCACCGAGCTCGAGGAGGTGCACGAGCGCCGGCGGGAGATGACGAAGACGGCGGTCGATGCCGCACGCCTGCTGGCCGATGCCTCACCGGGCGTCGCGCCACTCCTCATCCGCGATGACAGCTGGTCGCCGGGACTGGTGGGGCTGGTGGCCGGGCGGCTGGCCGATGCCCTCGCGCGGCCGGTCGGCGCGGTGACCCTGGTCGGCGACGAGCTACGGGGCTCGATTCGCGCGCCCACCGACTTCCATGTCGCGGCCGCGCTCGAGGCCTGCGACGCCCTCCTGACGAAGCGCGGCGGCCACGCCGCTGCGGGCGGGTTCAGCCTACTGCCGGAGGCATGGCCGGCGTTCGTCACGGCCTTCGCTGCGCTCACGCGCCCGTTTCCGCCCGATGGCGCCAGAGAGGCCGAGCTGCCCGGGCGCCAGGTGGTGGACCTGGTCCTGCCGGCACGGCTGCTCGACTGGACGCTCGCTGACGAGCTGCTTCGTCTCGCGCCATACGGGCCGGGCCACCTCGAGCCGATGCTGGCGGTCACGGGCATGGTGGTGGGCGACGTGCGACGCGTCGGCGCGCGAGAGCAGCACGTGGCTCTCAAGATGCGGCGCGGGATCGAGACGTTCGACGCCATCGCCTTTGGGCTCGACGTCGCACGACCGCTGCCCGAGCCGGGGGATGCGGTCGACCTGGTCGGCACCCTGGAGCGCGACGTCTTCGGCGGGATGCCACGCCTGCGGCTGCGGATCGTCGATTTCGCGCACGCCGAAGCGAGCCCGCTGCTCGCGCGACGGCTGCCACCGCGCGAGCTCGCGCGCGCGGGATGAGCGACAGCACGCTCGAACGGCTGCGCGGCCGGCGGGCGCTGATCGGTGCGCCGCTGTGCCTGGGGATCGATCCGCACCCCGACCGTCTGCCGGCCGGGCTCAGCCGTGCCGTCGCCGGCGTCGAGTCGTTCGCGCGCGGGATCATCGAGGCGGCCGCGCCTCACGCCGCGGCGGTGAAGATCAACGTCGCCTTCTTCGAGGCCTTCGGGTCGTCAGGAGTCGCCGCGCTGGAGCGCACGCGCGCGGACGTCCCGGACGACGTGGTCTGCATCCTGGATGCGAAGCGTGGCGACATCGGCAGCACCGCGGAGCGGTACGCGACCGCCCTGTTCGAAACGCTGAACGCCGACGCGGTCACCCTATCGCCGTACCTCGGCGAAGACGCGATCGAGCCCTTCCTCGCGTATGCCGGGCGCGTGGTGTACGTGCTGGCGCGGACGAGCAATCCATCGGCGGCGCGCATCCAGGACCTGGAGACTCGTGGTGGAGCTGTGCACCTCGAAGTGGCGCGCTGGGTCGCCGAGCGCTGGCCGGACGGATCGGTCGGCCTGGTCGTCGGTGCCACGGCGCCGGACGAGCTCGCGCACGTCCGCGAGGCGGTGCCCGGGCCGGGATTCCTGGTTCCGGGCGTGGGGGCGCAGGGCGGTGACCTCGATGCTGCCGTCGCCCACTGCGACGGTGCGTGGGCGCCGGGGCTAGTCAACGTCTCGCGCGCCATCGGCGAGGCTTCACGCGGGGAGGACTGGCGCGAGGCGGCAGCATCAGCTGCATCGGCGCTCCGCGAACGCATGGGGAGGCCGGTGCTACACTCAGTTGTCAGCCCCGCCCCTGCGGCACACCACGGAGGTTCGTGACCCAGATGCCCGTTCCCGGACCATGGGAGCTCATCCTGCTGCTGGTGATCGTCCTGATCATCTTCGGCCCCGGCAAGCTGCCGGATATCGGCAATGCCGTCGGGAAGGGGATCCGCGAGTTCCGCAAGGCCTCCAGCGAGCTCGAGGAATCGGTGCGCGGCGAGCCGAAGCGCTCGACCACCGCCGAGGATCGCCCGGCCGGCGACGGCTCGGACCGCACCCACTGACCCTGGCGCTCGTCGGCGCCCCGGCGCACGGTGACGTGACGCCTCGCCACCCATGAGGGACGACGAGGCGACCATGAGCCTCCTCGAGCACCTCGAGGAGCTGCGCCGGCGGATCATCATCATCGCCCTCGCCATCCTGGCGTGCGCGGTCGCTGGCTTCTTCCTGGCCGAGCCGCTCATCACGCTGCTCCGCGCGCCTCTGCCGGCACAGGGAGCGGAGCTGATCCAGTTCTCGGTCACCGAGGCGTTCGGCGTGCAGATGCAGATCGCCCTCATGGCTGGCCTCGTGCTCGCCATGCCGGTGATCCTGTTCGAGATCTGGGCGTTCGTCACGCCGGGGCTGACACGCTCCGAGCGCCGCCTGGTGTGGCCGTTGCTCGGCGCGGCGATCGTGCTCTTCGCGGCTGGCCTCGTGCTGGGCTATCTGCTCATCCCGGTGGCCATCAACTTCCTGCTCGGGTTCTCGATTCCCGGCGTCCAGCCCTTGCTCGGCCTGTCGGAATACGTCGGATTCATCACCACCTTCCTGCTGGCCTTCGGGCTCGCGCTCGAGTTCCCGGTGGTGATGTACCTGCTGGCGCGGCTGGGGATCCTGTCGTACGCGTTCCTCTCGAAGCGGCGCCGGTACGCCATCCTGGTCATCGCGCTGTTCGCCGTGGTGATCACGCCGGGCGACATCGTCATCGGCTCCGCCACGCTGGCGATCATCATGTACGGCCTGTTCGAGATCACGCTCCAGCTGATCAGGATGCTCGGACGCTGATCGACCCGATGGATCGGCGCGTCTGGCTCCTGACCGATGCGCGCATGGACGCCCACGCCTCGGCCGGGCACCCTGAACGGCGCGAGCGCCGGGAGGCGATGGCGGCCGGGGTGCGCGATGCGGCAGGCGCCGCAGTGGAGGAACCGCCCGTCGAAGCGGCCACCGACGCCGAGATCCAGGCCGTCCATGACCCGGACTACGTCGCCGCCCTCGACCGTGCGGCGGGGGCGGGCGGCGGCTGGCTCGACGCCGACACGTACCTCGTCCGGGGCTCGATGCTCGCGGCGCGGCTGGCGGCGGGCGCAACCATCGCCGCTGCGTTTGCCGTGGCTGATGGCGACGCCGACGTCGCCGTCGCGGCCGTCCGGCCACCCGGCCACCACGCGTCTGTGGCGCGAGGAAGCGGCTTCTGCCTGCTCAACAACGTGGGGATCGCCGTCGGCGCGCTGCG
This sequence comes from Candidatus Limnocylindria bacterium, assembly GCA_035759945.1. Classification (GTDB taxonomy): domain Bacteria; phylum Chloroflexota; class Limnocylindria; order QHBO01; family QHBO01; genus JACDBZ01. Next base: position 18,215 of record DASTTX010000148.1, read on the forward strand.
CTCGACGGGACGCGCCGAGCGCATCGGGATCGTCGACTGGGACGTCCACCACGGCGACGGGACGCAGGAGCTGTTCGACGCCGACCCGAACCTGATCTACGCCTCGACCCATCAGCACCCGTTCTATCCCGGCACCGGCTGGCAGGGCGAGACCGGCACCGGCGCCGCCCGCGGCACGATGCACAACCACCCGCTCATGGCCGGCGACGGCGACGAGGCGTTCGTCGCCGCCTGGGCCGAGGACCTCCTGCCCGCCATCGAGCGCTTCGCTCCCGATGCGATCCTCCTGTCGGCCGGATACGACGCGCACCGGGCGGATCCGCTGGCCAACCTCGACGTCACCGACGCGGGCTTCGGAGAGGTGGCGCGGCTGCTCGGTGCGCTCAGCGCTCGGTTGGGGCTCAACGGTGTGGCGCTCACCTTCGAAGGCGGCTATGACCTGGATGCGGTGCGGGCGTCGGCCGCGGCGACTGTCCGCGGCATCCTCGAGGGCCGGGCGGCGCCCCCGGGACGAGCGTGATCGGCGGCTATACTCCACCGCGTCCGAGCATGGAGGGGGTCGTGGCGCGAACCACACCGATCGAGACCGCGCCGGCCGGGCCGGCGCCGCGCAAGCGGGGGGCGGCGCGGACGCGCCCCGAGCCACCCGCCGGGGACCATCTTCTCGTCATCAGCGGCCTCTCGGGCGCCGGCAAGAGCCAGGCGAGCAAGCTGTACGAGGACCTGGGCTACTCGGTCATCGATAACCTGCCGCCCGCACTGCTGGACGACTTCCTCGCACTGCGGCGGGATCAGCCCGACCGATACCGGCGCGCGGCGCTCGTGCTCGACATCCGGGCCGGTGACCCGGCACCCGCCATCGAGCGCGCCGCGACATCACTGGCCGCCGACGGACAGCGCCTCGAAGTCGTCTATCTCGAGGCGAGCGACGCGAGCCTGGTCAGCCGTTACAGCGAGACCCGTCACCGCCACCCCCTCCAGGCGTCGCGGAGCGGTGTCCAGGCCAGCATCGCCGAGGAGCGTCGCCGGCTGGAGGCGACCCGCGACATGGCCGACCACGTCATCGACACCAGCGGCCTCTCCATCGGACAGCTGAAGGATCGGCTGTTCGCCTTCGTGCCGCGCGATGCCGAGGCGACGGGATTGCAGATCGACATCGTGACCTTCGGCTTCAAGTACGGCATCCCGCTCGAGGCGGACCTCGTCTTCGACGTCCGCTTCCTGACGAACCCGTACTGGAATCCCGAGCTCAAGCCGCTGTCCGGGCTCGAGACGAAGGTCCGCGACTTCGTGCTGACCCAGCCCGCGGCGAAGCGCTTCCTGGAGCTCGTGACCGAGCTGCTCCAGCTCACTGCACCGGCCTATCGGGCGGAGGGCAAGGAGCACCTGCGCATCGCGCTCGGCTGCACCGGCGGCTATCACCGATCGATCGCGCTGGCCGAGGAACTGGCCGGCCGCCTCCGCGAGCTACCCGACGCATCGGTCACCGTCTTTCACCGCGAGCTCGAGCGATGAAGCGACGACGCCTGCCGCGCTGGCTCTATCCAGGGATGCACCTGAAGCGATGGCTGCTGCTCCTCTTCGTTGGCATCGCCATCCTGGGTCTCGGCGCGGCGATCTTCATCCGCGACCTGTATCGGACGAACGCCGCGGATGAGATCCCGATCGTCTTCTGGCTCACCGGCGCCTGGCTCGAGCCGCAGATCCGCGCCGGCCTCGTCGCTGCCATCGGGATCATCCTGACCGCGGTGGGGATGTGGGGCCTCATGCGTTCGGTCGTCTCGCCGTTCATCGCCCGGGGCGACAGCGTGATGGAGGTCCTCTACACCAAGCGCTACCTCGCGCGCGGCCCGCGGATCGTGGCCATCGGCGGCGGCACCGGCCTGTCGACCCTGCTGCGTGGCCTCAAGGGCTACAGCGGGAACATCACTGCGGTCGTCGCGGTCGCCGATGACGGGGGCAGCAGCGGACAGCTCCGCCAGCAGCTCGGGATCGTGCCGCCGGGCGACATCCGCAACTGCATCGCCGCCCTGGCCGATGCCGAGCCGCTGATGACGCAGCTGATGCAGTACCGCTTCCCGCCCGGATCGGGCCTCGATAACCACGCATTCGGCAACCTGTTCATCGCGGCCATGACCGCCGTGACCGGTGACTTCGAGGAGGCGGTGCGCGAATCCAACCGCGTCCTTGCCGTGCGTGGCCAGGTGCTGCCCGCCACCAGTGTGCCGCTCAACCTCTCGGCGCAGCTGGCCTCTGGGCGGCATCTCTACGGCCAGGTCGGCATCGCCAGGGCCGATGAGCCGATCGAGCGCGTCTTCATCGAGCCGGCCGACGTGCGCGCCAACGGCGAGGCGCTCGAGCGGATCCTGGAGGCGGAGATGATCGTCATCGGCCCGGGCAGCCTGTTCAGCAGCATCCTGCCGAACCTGCTCATCAGCGACGTGCGCGACGCGCTCGCCGCGGCGCCCGGCATCAAGGTCTACGTCTGCAACGTGGCCACCCAGCCGGGCGAGACGGAGAAGATGAGCGCCTCCGAGCACCTTCGTGCGCTGTTCGACCACGTCGGCGACGACCTCATCGACTACGTCATCGTCAACCACAGCACCGACGCGCGGCGCCCGGTCGGCTGGCGGGCCGAGCCGGTCGAGGTGGACGTCCGACGGTTGGAGGAGCTGCCGGTGGTCATCATCGAGGAGGACGTCATCGATCCGTCGAACGCCCACCGCCACGATCCGGCGAAGCTGGCCACGGCCCTCATGCGGCTCCAGCAGGAGGATCGGGTCGACCGTCCGCGCCAGCGCCGGGTCCGCCACCCGGCGGCGCACGCCTCCTGACCAGCGCGGTGCTCCTGGCAGGCGAGGTCAAGGGGGAGCTCGCTCGCATCCAGCCGGCGCGAGCGTGCGATCGACGAGCGGAGCTCATCGGGTTGCTGCACGGGTCGGCGAATGGCGTGCTGCGCACGCTCGATCACGCGATCGCACGGACCGCGGTGCACCTCGCCTCTGGCCTCGACATGCCGGTGGAGCCGCCTCGCCCCGTGGCGGCGGAGCGAGGGCGGGCCACCGGGCGCCGCCATCTCGTCGTCGAGCTGGACCGAGCGGCGCTCGGTGCCTGGTCGTGGGACGAGGCGCCGTCGTGCGATCGGCGGGCCTTCCTGCGTGGCGTCCTCCTCGGCAGCGGCTCGATCTCGTTCACGGCCTCCGGTCCGCACGTGGAGATCGTGCTCGCCGATGCGTCGGCAGCCATCGAGCTCCAGGAGGCGCTGGCCACGCTCGACGTGCGCGCCCTTCGCGTCGAGCGTCGCGGCCGCCACGTGGTGTACCTCAAGGGCCAGGAGGAGATCGCCGCGTTGCTGCGGCTGGTCGGCGCGAACCGCGGGGTGCTGGAGCTCGAGACCTACCGCGTCGGCCGCGACGTGCAGGCGCGCCTCAACCGGCTGATCAACGCCGAGGAGGCAAACCTGGCGCGGACCGTCCGTGCGGCCGACCGGCAGCTGTCGGCCATCTCGCGGCTGGAGGCCGAGGGCGGCATGGGGCGGCTGTCACCGGGGCTGCGCGAGATGGCCGTCATCCGCCGCCAGATGCCCGACGCCGATCTGGATACCCTTGCCGCAGCGATCGGGCTGAGCCGCTCCGCCGTCAACCATCGGCTTCGTCGGCTCGTCGAGCTCGCCGCGGACAAGGAGGATTGATGCGCCGTCCGGTGATCGCCGGAAACTGGAAGATGAACCCGCCGAGCCTCGACGAGGCGCTCGCGCTGGCCGCCGCGGTCGAGGTCGCCGCGGTCGCCGCGCCGGACGTGGCGACGGTGATCTGCCCGCCGACCATCTGGCTGGCCGAGGTGGCGCGCGTGGCTACCGGCGCGGTCGCACTCGGCGCCCAGACCATGCACTTCGAGGAGCGTGGCGCCTTCACCGGCGAGACCAGTCCGCTCATGCTGGCCGGACTGGCGAGCTTCGTCATCCTCGGGCACTCCGAGCGCCGCCAGTACGACGGCGAGACCGATGAGTCCGTCGGCCGCAAGGTCGCCAGCGCTGTCGCGCATGGCCTGCGACCGATCGCGGCGGTGGGGGAGCGAGCCGACGAGCGTCGGGCCGGAGAGACGGGGGCCGTCATCGACCGACAGGTGCGGGCCGCGCTGGCGGGACTCGGTCGCATCGGCGGCAGTGGGCTCGTCGTCGCCTACGAGCCGGTCTGGGCGATCGGCACCGGAGACGCGGCGTCGCCGGCGGATGCGCAGGCCGTGGCGTCGCAGATCCGCACCATCCTCCGCGAGCTCGACGCCGATGGCGCCGACGAGGTCCCGATCCAGTACGGCGGCAGCGTGACCGATGCGAACGCGCTCGAGTTCTTCCGCCAGCCCGATATCGACGGCGCCCTCGTGGGTGGCGCGTCGCTCAAGCCCGAGACCTTCGCGGCCATCCTGCGGGCGGGCCAGGCGGCAACCGGCGGAGACGCCGCGTGACGGTCGTCCTGGTGGTGCTCGACGGCTTCGGGCTGAACGACGATCCGTCCCGCAATGCCCTGCTGAGCGCCTCGATGTGGAACTGGCATCGGCTTCTCGCCGAGTACCCGCATTGCCGGCTTCAGGCATCCGGCGAGGCCGTCGGGCTTCCGCCCGGCCAGATGGGCAACAGCGAGGTCGGGCACCTCAATCTCGGCGCCGGATTTCGCGTCCTCCAGGACCTGCCGCGCATTTCGGCCGCCATCGCCGATGGCAGCTTCTTCGACAACGCCGTGCTGTGCGACGCGGTCGCCGGCGTCGCCGATCGGGGCACGACGCTGCACCTCATGGGGCTCGTCGGTCCGGGCGGGATCCACGCCGTCGATGAGCACATCATCGCCATGGTCAAGCTCGCGGACCGAACCGGCCTGCCTCCCGAGCGCATCCTTTTCCATGCCTTCACCGACGGCCGCGACACGCCGCCGCGATCCGCCGATTCGTTCCTCCCGGCTCTCGAGGCTCACTTCGACGGTCACGCGCGCGTGGCAACGGTCAGCGGTCGCTACTACGCCATGGATCGCGACCGACGCTGGGACCGCACCGGACTGGCCTACGACGCGATCGTCCACGGCAAGGGGAGGCGTGCCTCGACCGCCGCGGATGCGATCGCGGCCGCCTACGAAGGCGACGAGAGCGACGAGTTCGTCACACCGACCGTGCTCGACGCAGGCCGGCCCATGGCCGCCGGCGATGCTGCCATCCACCTCAACTTCCGAGCCGATCGCGCCCGCCAGCTGACGCGGGCGCTGGCGCTCGACGACTTCGAGGCGTTCGACCGCGGCGAGCGGCCCGAACCGCTGGCCGTCGCGACGCTGACCGAGTACCAGGCGCCCGACGAGCTGCCGGTGCCCGTCGCCTTTCCGCCGCTGGTGATCGACTCGCTGGCGGCGCAGCTCTCTCGCCGCGGAAAGCGGCAGCTCCACATCGCCGAGACCGAGAAGTACGCCCACGTGACGTACTTCTTCAACGGGGGCGTCGAGGAGCCGTTCGATGGCGAGGATCGAATCCTCGTGCCGTCGAATCGCGAGGTCGCCACCTACGACCAGGCGCCGGAGATGAGCGCCGGACGGATCACGGACCGTCTCGTCGACGCCATCGAGCGCGGCGAGCACGCCTTCATCGTCGCGAACTACGCCAACCCCGACATGGTCGGCCACACCGGCGTCTGGTCGGCCGCCGTCTCGGCCGCCGATTTCGTGGACGCCTGCCTTGGACGCGTGGTGCGGTCGGCGCTCGGAGTCGGCGCGGATCTCGTCATCACCGCCGACCACGGCAACATCGAGGAGATGCGCGACCCCGAGGGGCGGCCGCAGACGAAGCACACCACCTCGCCGGTCCCGTTCGTGCTCGTCAGCCAGCGGTTCGCCGACGCACGGCTGCGCGACGGCGATCTCTCGGACGTGGCGCCGACCCTGTGCCAGCTGCTCGGCATCCCGCCCGGGCCGCAGATGACCGGTCACAGCCTCATCGAGTAGACTGCCCCGGCAATGCAGACCCCCCTTCTACTCGCCCAGATGATCCTTGCCATCGCGCTCATGGCGGCCATCCTGCTGCAGCAGCGCGGGACCGGCCTGGGCGGCGCGTTCGGCGGTGAGGTGACCGCCTACCGCAGCCGTCGCGGCATCGAGCGCACGCTGTTCCGCCTCACAATCGTCCTCGCGACCCTCTTCGTCGCCTTCAGCCTGCTCAACCTGCTGCCCCAGACCGTCTGATCGGGGCGCTGTGCTATCATTCCGGCCGCGCACGCGGACCCCGTCCGGGTGCGCGCGTGCCGAGGTGGCGGAATAGGCAGACGCGCATGGTTCAGGACCATGTGACCGCAAGGTCGTGTGGGTTCAAGTCCCTCCCTCGGTACCAGCTTCACCCTCGGGCCCAGGTGGCGGAATTGGTATACGCGTACGTTTGAGGGGCGTATGGGGAAACCCATCCGGGTTCAAGTCCCGGCCTGGGCACCAATTCATCTGTGAGACGGACCGATGCGCCGCTCGCGCGAACCGCGCGAGCGGCGTTTTCGCGTGCAGCTGAACCCGAGCGCCGGAAGACTTCGCGTACGATTGGCGGCAGGGGTGCTGCATCGATGAGTACCGAAGTCTTCGGACGCGAGCACGAGGGCGCCACTGTCGCGGCGTTCGTCGCGGCAACCCCAAGCGACGGCCCGGCCGTGCTCGAGATCATCGGCGACGCCGGCATCGGCAAGACCACGCTGTGGACGGCCGCGCTCGAGCACGCCAGCACGCACGGCATGGCGGTTGCCTCGCTCCGGGCTGCGGAGGCTGAGAGCCTCCTCTCCTTTTCCGGACTGACCGACCTGCTCGAACCGTTCCTCGAGCTCGTGGACGACCTTCCGCAACCGCAGCAGCGCGCCCTCTCGGTCGCGCTGCTGCGGACGGATCCGGGCGACGCCCCGGTCGACCAGCGGGCGGTGGCGATGGCCACGCTCGGCGTGGTGCGGGCGATCGCGGCGGAGCGTCCGCTGGTGATCGGCATCGACGACGTGCAGTGGGCAGACCTCCCCACACTGCATGTGCTCGAATTCGTCATGCGCCGTCTGCGCAACGAACGGGTGCGCGTCGTCGCTGCCCGGCGACACGAGGCGCTTGAGGGCCGCGCGGTGGCGACGCCCCTCTTCGCGACGAGCGAGCGCACGAGTCTGCGCCTCGGCGCACTCAATGCCGATGCACTGCACCAGCTCATCGTCAGCCGGCTCGGAGTGCCGCTCACACGCCCCGCATTGCTTCACCTGCACCGCGCGACGGACGGCAATCCGTTCTACGCCTTGCAGATCCTGCATCACGCGCTGCAGGAACACGCGGCGCTCTCGAGCTTCGAACAGCTCCCGGTCCCTCCCAGCCTTCACTTCCTGCTCACCGCGCGGCTGTCGGGGGTCGGGCCTGATGCCCGGCGACTGCTGCTCATCACATCCGCCCTGTCGCGGCCGACCATGCCACTCCTTGACAGGATCCTCCCCGATGGTTCCGCCGCGGAGCTGCTCGCGTCACTGGAGGCCGACGGCATCATCATCACCAACGAGAGTGGGATCCAGTTCGCCCATCCGCTCATCTCCTCGACCGTGTACGGGGATGCATCTGCCGATGAGCGCACGATGGTGCACCGCCTGCTCGCATCCCATGTCGAGACGCCCGAGGAGCGGGCACGGCACCTCGCCCTTGGAGCGCTGGAGCCAGACGAAGAGGTCGCGGCCGCACTGGAGAGCGCCGCGGCGCACGCGACGGCGCGAGGAGCGCCGGACGCCGCGGCCGAGCTGCTCGACCTGGCGTGTCGTCTCACGCCGTCCTCGCCTGACCCGGCCGCTTCGAAGGCTGCCGGGCGGCGGATCGCACACGCAGGCAGCCTCCTCGGGGCGGGAGATACCCGAGGTGCGGATGCGGCCTTGCGGGAGATGCTGCCGGAGCTCGAGCACGGCCGTGAGCGCGCGGACGCGCACGAGCTGTACGGGCGCGTCCTCGCCGCGGACGAACGGTGGGCCGAGGCGCACGTGGCGTTCGCCCAGGCCCTGGCCGACGCTGGTGACGACCCGGCGCGGCGATCCCGGTTGGAGGCAGGCCTCACCTACGCCTCGCTGTTCACGGGCCGCCTGCGCGAGGCGCGGCGGCACGCCCGGAAGGCGCTGGCGGAGGCGGAGGCGCTCGCCGAGCCGTCGGTGCTGGCCGAGGCGCTCCAGGCGCTCGGCTTCATCGAGTTCCAGCTGCGTGGAGGGATTCCGTGGGACCTCATGCGTCGGGGCCTCGCCGAAGAGGAACGCGCCAGTTGGGCCGCCGCGTCGATGTTCGTGCGTCCCCGGTACGCGTTGGCGCAGATGCTCATGGCCATCGATGAGCTAGACCAGGCGCGAGAGCTGTTTGCCGCCCTATTGCGGACGGCGGATGAGACGGGAGATGCCAATGCGCCAGCCACCCTCCTCGCGTACCTCAGCGAGATCGAATGCCTGGCGGGAAACTGGGAGGAGGCCAGACGCCACGCGCGCGAAGCGCGCAATTGGGCGCTGCAGACCGGCATGCGCAC
>DASTTX010000149.1:0-3678 GCA_035759945.1 Candidatus Limnocylindria bacterium
CGAGGGCATGGAACGCGGCTCCACCTGACCGGTCGGTGCTACCCTTCGGTCTGCCCGAGCATTGAGTGTCGACGAGAGGGAGTAGGTAGACACCATGCGAAACGCGTTCGCGCGCACACCCCGAGGACGACGGACACCACCACGCCGGGGCATCGCGGCCTCACTCGCGAGCATCGGATTGCTGCTTGCGGCCTGCCAGGGAGGCGGGAGCGGGGCCAGCGCCAGTGGCGGAGGCGGTGACGGCGGCGATGCCGGGAACTATCCGGAGGGCCAGATCACGATCATCGTGCCCTTCTCTGCGGGCGGTCCGACGGACACCGTGACGCGGCTCGTCGCGACGCCGATGGCAGAAGAGCTGGGCGTCGAGATCGTCGTCCAGAACGTCGAGGGAGCCGGCGGCACCGTCGCCGCGGAGCAGGTCGCCAACGAGCAGCCCGACGGCTATACCGTGCTGATGCACCACATCGGCATGTCGACCGCACCGACGCTGTACCCGGACCTGCCGTACGATCCGCTCGAGGACTTCGAGACCGTCGGCCTCGTCACCGAAGTGCCGATGACCATCGTCGGCAGCCCGAACTTCGAGCCCAACACGTTCGAGGAGCTGGTCGCGTACGTCGGTGACAACCTCGACACCGTCACGTATGCCAACGCCGGCATCGGTGCCGCGTCGCAGCTGTGCGGGCTGCTGTTCGAGGAGGCGACCGGCCTGGACGTGACCGAGGTCCCGTACGAGGGCACCGGTCCGGCACTGGACGATCTGCTCGGCGACCAGGTCGACTTCATGTGCGACCAGACGACGAACACGACCGAGAACATCCTGTCCGGCGCGGTCAAGGCGTATGCCGTGACGACGCCGGAGCGCATCGACGCGCTGCCCGACGTCCCGACCACCGAGGAGGCGGGCGTGCCTGATCTCCAGGTCAGTGTCTGGCACGGCCTGTACGTTCCGGCTGGGACACCGTCCGAGATCGTCGAGAAGCTGAATGCCGCGCTCAAGGTGGCGCTCCAGGACCAGAACGTGATCGACAGCCTCGCCGATCTCGGCACCGCCCCGGTCCCGCAGGACCGCGCGACGCCCGAGGCGCACACGCAGCTGCTCACCGAGCAGATCGAGCTCTGGGCGCCGATCATCGAGGCCTCCGGCGTGACCGCCGGGTAACCCCAGGCGTACCGATGGGGCGGCACCATGCGCCGCCCCATCACACCAGCTGAACGAGGGATGGTGGAGAGGTGCTCGCGATCCGCGCTGGGCTCAAGGACCTGCTGGCTGGGGCGGTCTTCATCGTGTTCGGTGCTGCGTTCGCATTCGGCTCCCTGGCCTACGACATCGGCACCCCTGGCCGGATGGGTCCGGGCTACGTCCCGCTCGCCCTCGGCATTCTCCTCGCGGCACTGGGCGTCGCGATCGTCGTCAAGGGCTTCGTGGCCGCCGAGGGAGAGCCGATCGGCGCCGTCGAATGGCGAGGGGTCGTTCTCGTCAGCATCGGCTTGCTCTTCTTCGGTCTCACGGTTCGCGGTCTCGGCGTGGCTGGCGCGCTCTTCGGAGCTGTCCTCCTCGCCGCGCTGGCGCGGTCGCGGACCCGGCCGACGACGGCCCTGGCCATCGCGGTCGGCCTGACCGTGCTCTCCGTCGTCATCTTCATCGTTGCCCTCCAACTGCGGCTGCCGCTCATCGGCCCGTGGATCCCGCTGTAGGCCCGGCCAGTGGAGCTGTTCGACAACCTCGGCCTCGGCATCGAGACCGCGCTGACCCTGCAGAACCTCCTCTTCTGTCTCATCGGCGTGGCGCTCGGGACGGCCGTCGGCGTGCTGCCAGGCATCGGTCCGACCGCGACGATCGCGCTGCTCCTGCCGATCACCTTCAATTTCCACCCGGTGTCGGCGCTGATCATGCTTGCCGGCATCTACTACGGCGCCCAGTACGGCGGGTCGACGACGGCGATCCTCATCAACCTGCCGGGCGAGTCCTCGGCGGCGGTGACCGCCATCGACGGCTACGAGATGGCCAAGAAGGGGAGGGCCGGTCCGGCCCTCGCCACGGCCGCCATCGGCTCGTTCGTGGCCGGCACCGTTGCGACGCTCGTCATCGTCCTGTTCGCCCCGCCGCTGGCGCGCATCGGCCTCACGTTCGGTTCGCAGGAGATCTTCGCGCTCATCGTCCTCGGGCTCATCGCGTCGATCGCGCTGGCCCGCGGCTCGACGCTGAAGGCGCTGGCGATGATCGTGCTCGGACTGGCGCTCGGCACGGTGGGCCAGGACATCGTCACGGCCACGCCGCGCTTCACATTCGGCGTGCGCGAGCTCTACAACGGGATCAACTTCGTATCGGTCGCGGTCGGCATGTTCGGCGTCGCCGAGATCCTGAAGAACCTCGAGGACGAGCGCACGCGCGACCTCGTCGTGAAGAAGATCGCCGGCCTGATGCCGACGCGCGAGGATTTCCGTCGCATGGCGGCCCCCATCGCCCGCGGCACCGTGCTGGGGTCCGGCCTCGGAGTCCTGCCCGGTGCCGGTCATGTCCTCGCCGCGTTCGGCGCGTACTCCATCGAGAAGCGGCTGTCGAAGCGCAAGTCCGAGTTCGGCCACGGCGCGATCGAGGGCGTGGCGGGTCCCGAGTCTGCGAACAATGCCGCCGCCCAGACCTCCTTCATCCCGCTGCTGACACTCGGCCTGCCGGCGCACCCGGTCATGGCGCTGATGTACGGCGCGATCATCATCCACGGCATCGCGCCGGGCTCCGGCGTGATCAAGAACGAGCCCGAGCTGTTCTGGGGCCTGATCGTGTCGATGTGGGTCGGCAACCTCTTCCTGGTGCTGCTCAACCTGCCGCTGATCGGCATCTGGGTCAGGATGCTGACCGTCCCGTACAAGATCCTCTTCCCCGCCATCATCGCCTTCGCGGCGATCGGGACCTTTTCGATCGCGCTCAACCCATGGGACGTCTACACGATCGCCTTCTTCGGCCTCCTCGGCTACGGCCTGATCAAGCTCGGCTGCGAGCCCGCACCGCTCCTCCTGGGCTTCATCCTCGGGCCGCTCCTGGAGAATCACCTCCGACGCGCGTTGATCATCTCCCGCGGGGACTTCACGACATTCATCGATCGCCCCGTCTCGGCTGCCCTGCTCGCAATCGCGGTCGCGGCCCTCGTCCTGGCCATCCTGCCCGCGGTCCGGCGGAAGCGCGAGGAGGTCTTCGTGGAGGAGGACGAGCCCTAGGTCAGCCGACCTCGAGGTCGACCAGGCGGACGGTGCGCTGCTCCTCGATCAGCCGAGCCGGATCCGGGTCGAACGCCTTGCGCTCCGGTGACCCGAAGTAGGCCTTGTCGCCATCGGCGAAGGCCTCCCAGCCGCCGGGGTGGGAGAGCAGCCAGATGAACCGATGCTCCTCGGGCACGGTCCACGCCCCCAGGATCTCGAAGCCGATCGATTGGCGCAGCGGCGCCAGGTGCTCGCGCCATTCGACGACGAAGCGGTCCAGCTCTCCCTCGCGGATGCGGTACTCCCGGAGCTGAACAACCCTGGTCATGCCCGCGTGGCCACGTCGCCGATGATGTTCGCCAGCTCGCGCGGCTTCGACCACATCGGCCAGTGGCTGGTCGGAAGGTTGATCCATGTCGCGCTGCGGAGCTCGGGAATGCCCGCCAGGAAGGACGGTGGCTCGTCACCCTGCGCGTA
>DASTTX010000150.1:0-18088 GCA_035759945.1 Candidatus Limnocylindria bacterium
CGCGAAGGGCGAACGCGGCCGTCGCGCCTGCCAGTCCCCCGCCGACGATGACCACCGGATCGTGCTGGTTCATGAGTCCTCCGGATGTCTGGGAGCCGATTCACGCGATCCGCACGAGCGGCGTTGCGCAATCTATCGCTAGTCCCCACTATTTTAACACGTTCCGGGAGGCGTGTGGGACGTTCGCCGGTCGGGCCCGCGGGGCTTGCCCCTGGAGCGGTGGCCATGAAGGCAAGCTCCAGCGGCTGACGCTGGACGATGGGGCGGTTGTTGCGGCGGTCGACCTGGGCAGCAGCGTGATCTCGGTGACGGTCCGCGCGAGCGATGGCCTCGTCGCCGCGTCGACGCGCGCTGGAGGCGTCGTGCTCCTCGATGCGGACGGCGGCATCGTGGGCCGCATCGGCGACGACCGGGTCATTCCCGCGGTTGCGTGGGCGGCCGACGGCTCGTTCCTCATCGGCTCCGAACAGGGCGGCGCAACGATCTGGACGGCCGACGAGTGGGAGCCGGTGCGCTCGCTGGCCACCGGCCCGGGAAGCATGCTGCCGGTTGCCCTCAGCCCTGATGGGAGCCGCGTCGCGACCGGCTGGGACCAGCACCTGCGGGTGTGGAGCGCGGATGAAACCGAGGCTCCGGTCACCGTCGAAGGGCTGCCGAAGGGCGTGTACGGCCTGGCGTTCTCACACGATGGCAGGTCTCTGGCGCTTGCCGCCGCGGACGGGCGCGTCCGGCTCTACTCGGTGAAATGAAGGGACACTGCTCGAACCCAGCGTCGAGGTGGGACTGGCGCGCCCGGAGGGATTCGAACCCCCGACCTGCTGATCCGAAGTCAGCTGCTCTGATCCGCTGAGCTACGGGCGCCTTGGCCAAGTGTACCCACGGACGGCTATTTGGGCGTCGCAGCTGAGCAGGTCATTCGGCACGCACCTGCTACCGCCGTTGACACGCCCGTCCACGATCGTTGTGCAACCGCCCCGTCTGACAAGAAGAAGAGGAGCGCTCTACATGGCCCCGATAAGCTCAACCGTGGATATCCGAAAGGCCGCCACCGACAATGCGGCGTTCCGGCGGGAGGTGATGACCGGCGAGCACGAGCAGGTCGTGGTGATGACGATCCAACCCGGCGGGGAGATCGGCGAGGAGGTCCATCACGATACCGACCAGGTGCTCGTGTTCGTCGCGGGCAGCGGAGAGGCGCAGCTCGACGACGTCGCCAGCCCGGTCCGCCCCAACGACCTGGTCTTCGTGCGGGCCGGCACGAAGCACAACTTCGTCAACACCGGAGACGTGCCCCTTCGGCTCGTGACGATCTACGCGCCGCCCGAGCATGCGCCCGGGACCGTGCACCAGACCAAGGCAGAGGCCGATGCCGCTGAACACCACTGAGGGCGGGTCGCGCGCGGCCCGATACGGTCTGGAGTCGCGGGCCTAGGAGGTCAGCTCGAGCTCGTGGGAGGCTGACGCCGCGCTGACGTACGCGCGGTGCCGAGCCTGCGACTCGTAGTCGCTCTCGGCGAGGCGGCGCTGCAGGTTGACCCAGTACACGTCGCGGGCATCGGGATCACGAATGGCGCGCCGATCGAAGGGCGCGAACTGGCGAAGCCACGCGCCGAGACCGGGCGAACGGCGACGCGCGCGAAGTGCGGCGAGCTCGATGTCGAGTTGCGTCATGTGGAGACCAGTCTGGCGCCCGACCGGCCCTCCGGTAACCGGCACTGTTGGCGGCGCGGAATCGGTACGTTCGGGTCGGATCGCTAGACTGTGCGGCCGATGCGCCCTCGCCAGCTTCGCCAGTCCGCCCGGTGACCGCCGCGGAGGAGCCGGCACCACCCCACCTCACGGGTGTGCATCGCGTCCTCGACGTTGTCGCCCCTGCGCGGCTCGGCAGTGGCTTCCGATGGCTGCTCGCGTCATCGTGGACCACGAACCTCAGCGACGGCATCTCGATCGCCGCAGGCCCGCTGCTGGTGGCATCCCAGACGACCGACGCGTTCCTGGTGGCCATGGCGGCATTGGTGCAGTGGCTGCCGCCGCTGCTCTTCAGCCTCTACGCCGGCGCACTGTCGGATCGGCTCGACCGGCGCACCATCATCATCCTCGTCAACCTCGTCCGCGCGCTGGTGCTGGCGGTCATTGCCGCATCGGTCCTGACCGATACCGTCTCCATCGCGGTCGTCCTGGTCGCGCTGTTCGCCCTCGGCACCGCCGAGGTTTTCGCGGACAACACCTCGCAGACGCTGCTGCCCTCGCTCGTTGCCCGCCGCGATCTCGCCGTCGCCAATTCTCGGCTGCAGGCGGGCTTCATCACCGTGAACCAGCTCGCCGGTCCACCCCTGGGGGCGGCCCTGTTCGCAGCGGGCATGGCGTTGCCCTTCATCGGCCAGGCCGTGCTGGTCATCGGCGGCGCCATCCTGGTCAGCCGAATCGCGCTGCCGCTGCATGGGCGCGAGGCCACACGGACGACCGCCATCCGGCACGACATCGCCGAGGGCATCGGCTGGACCCGCAACCACCCCGCGGTGCGGACCCTGGTGGCGACGATCTTCATCTTCAACATCACCTTCGGGGCCGCATGGTCGGTGCTCGTGCTGTACGCCATCCAGCGCCTCGGGTTGGGGCCGGTCGGCTTCGGCCTGCTGACGACAGTCTCGGCCGTCGGCGGCGTGCTGGGCACCCTCTCCTACGGCTGGATCACGCGACGGCTGAGCCTGGGCAACATCATGCGGGTCGGGCTCATCATCGAGACGCTCACCCATCTCGGCCTGGCGGTGACGACCACACCTGCCGTCGCCATGGCCATCTTCTTCGTCTTCGGCGCGCATGCCTTCGTGTGGGGCACGACCTCCATCACGATCCGACAGCGCGCCGTGCCGCCGGAGCTCCAGGGCCGGGTCGGCAGCGTCAATACCGTCGGCGTCTTCGGCGGGCTCGTCGTCGGCTCAGGCGTGGGCGGGCTGCTGGCGCAGGCCTACGGGGTAACGGCGCCGTTCTGGTTCGCCTTCGCCGGATCGGCTCTGTTCGTCGTGCTGATCTGGCGCGAGCTCCGCCACATCGCGCACGAGGACGACTTGCTGCCCTGAGGGCGTCAGGCCCGGCGTTGAGCTGCCTGCTGCACCAGGACGGCGCGGAGGGCGGGCCGGTTGACGTCGTCCACGGACCGGCATTTCACGTGGCGGATGCGCTTGCCGGTGCCCTCGACGATGCCGGTGGGATCATCCAGAAGCGCACCATCGGCGAGCTGTACGTTGACATGCGCCCGGTGCGGGATGAGCGCCACGGCGAAGTCGCGCAGGCGAGTCCCACCCGGCGGTCCGAAGCCGAAGGCGAGCAGGTGATCGGGCAGGTCGAGCTGCTCGTTGGCATCCGGCATGGCCGCGCGCACCAGCGCCGTCAGCGCGCCGAAGATTGCCCGGACCTCGGGCCCATGGTCGGCGAGGAGGGCGTCGGTATCGGCCATGACCAGGCGCAGGCTAGCAGCCGGTGGCTACGAGGCCATTGCCGGTGGAGCAACTATCGGCCAACGTCGCTACCACAGGGCCAGGCCGGTCTCCTCGTCGAAGGTGCGGACCAGGCTCACGCCCGTCATCTCGCGAATCATGACCTCCGCCGCGAAGACCTCGCAGCCGCGCAGGAGGTGGCCGCCGACGGTGGCGCCGGAGGCATCTGCAAAGGTGGCGTGGGCATGAAGGAACGGCTTATCGTCGCGAAGGCTGACGTTGCCCGTGAACCCGACGATCTCGTGGTGGGTGTCCGACGACAGCTCGAGGTAGCGGTGGTCGTGCTGCTCGTAGTAGGCGTAGGCCGCGCGGCGGAGGGCGCCGATCACCGTCACCTGCGCGGCAACCACACCGTGCTCGAGGCAGAAGCGCTCGATCTCGGCCACGAGGTCGCTGCCCGTCTCGAGCCGCCCGACGAATCCGCGTCCGGCGTTGAGCTCCTGGAATCCGGCTGGCATCGGTCCTCCTGTCGATTATTCGAAGTGCTTGAGGTTGCTGACGATCGGGAGTGACGCCGCCACGCGCGCGGGATAGATGCCGGCCAGCGCCGCGACACCGGTTCCGAGCAGCAGGACCGCGACCAGCAGCGGCCACGGCAGGCGAATCCCGGCGTCGAGGTCGACGGAGATGCCGCCACTCACCAGCGCGAGCGCCACGAGCAGGCCGACGACGAGCGCCATGACACCGGCAATGGCGCCCATGATCGCCGCCTCGGCCACGACCATGGCCTGCACCTGCCCGACCGTCATCCCATGCGAGCGCAGGATCGCGATCTCACGCACCCGTTCGCCGATGCCGACGCCGAGCGTGTTGATGATGCCGAGCGCGGCGATGACGACCGCGATGAGCGCGAGCACGTCGAAGAGGCCGACGAGACGGTCGAGGGTGCCCGACAGCTCCGATGCGAGCTGCGGTGCCGTCAGCGGTTCCGCGGCGAGCTGGACCGCGGTTGCGCGGACAGCGGCCGCGACCGCCGACGACGCGACGCCCGGCTCGGGAACCATGATCCATAGCGACGACGTGGTGGCCCCGAAGAGATCGCGGGCATCCGCCGCGCTCACCAGGAGCGCGCCGTCCGGCGTCCGGGCCGGGAGCGAGTAGTCGACCAAGCCCGCGACGGTGAGATCGTGCGCGTCACCCCCGGGCAGGCCCAGCGCGATCGTGTCGCCCGGCTCGATGCCGGTCCGCGCCGCCAACGAGGCCGGCACGAGCACGGCTCCCCCGTTGCGCAGCGCGAAGAAGGCATCGGCCCGGTTCGCCCCGCTGATCAGCAGGGCGCCGGCGTCCTGGAACACGTTCGGGTCGATGCCGGCGATCTCCGCCTCCTCGCGGTCGTCGCCCGCGACGCGAATGACGGGAAGCTGGAGCACCGGACTGGCCACTTCGACGCCGTCCGTGGCGTCGAAGGTCGGGCGAAACGCCTCGACATCCAGTGGCACGCCGGTGCGGATCGCATGCCCGCCCGGCAGGATCGAGGCGACCCGGCGCTCGGTGCCGGCGCGTGCCGACTCGGCGACCGTGCCGAGTGCGACGACCGCGGCGAGGGCGATCATCATCGCGCCCACGGTCAGCCCCGTCCGCGCCCGGTCCCGGCTGAGGTTGGCGCGCCCGAGCAGTCCCTGGGCGCCGAAGAACCACTCGAACGGGCGGCCGATGAGCCGGCCGAGCGGCTCGAGCACGAAGGCGGCTGCGACGGCGCCGCCGAGGAGCAGTGCCAGGGACAGCACGACGGGCAGGAGCGGCGTATCGGTCCCGGCGAACAGCACGAGCACGACGCCGATGAGCACGACCGCGATCTCGACGATGATCAGTGGCCTCAGGCGCTCGCCGAGGGCGCGGTCGGCGCGACGCGACGGACGCAGCGCGTCGAGCGGCGACAGCCGTGCCGCCCGGACAGCCGGGACGGCGGCCCCGACGAGCGTGACCGCCAGTCCGAGCACGAATGCGACTGTCAGGCCGCCGATGGGGAGCGGCAGGCCGACCAGCAGCACGGCGCGCGTCGACGACAGGACGCCGATGAGTGCGGCAGCGAGCGCGATGCCAGCGAGGATCCCGAGCGCGCTTCCGGCCACGCCAAGGGCGACCGCCTGGCGCAGCACGATGCCGAGCACCTGCCGTGACGTGGTTCCGGCGGCACGCAGCAGCCCGAGCTCGCGCGTCCGCTCGCCGACCGTCATGGCCAGCGTATTGGCGACCATGAACGCTCCGACCACGAGCGCGACGAGGCTGAACAGCAGCGCGACGCCGACGAACGCCTCCTGTGCCGACGCGAAGCGCGCGGCGGTGTCATCGGCCGTCTCGATCACGAATGGCTCATCCAGGCTGGCGGCAACGCGGTCGACGGCGGCATCGGTTGGATCCTCGCCGAGGTCGACGTCGAGGTAGCGGATGGGCGCCGGAATCTCGAACGCGGCGTCCAGGCTGGCGCGGCTCATGACGAGCACGTCGCCGCCGTCGAGCGCCCCGAGGCCGGAATCGGCAAGCAGCCCGCTGATGGTCATTGCCCCCATTCCCTGCCGACGTCCCGCGAGGAGCAGCTCGTCGCCGACCCCGAGGCCATATCGGTCGGCCCAGGCCTGCGGCGCCAAGACGCCATCGGTGTCGGTGGCGGTCAGCGGGTCGCCGGCAACCACGTTCGGCCGCCGGATGGCGGCGTCTGTGTCGACGTCGATGCCGAGCACGAGCAGGGTGAAGACGCGCTCGTTGTCGCCCGGGGCGGTCGAGACGGTGAGCCGGCGCTCAGCAACCGGCGCGACGGCGCGCACGTCGGGCAGTGTCCGCACGGCCTGCAGTGCGCGCGGCGAGAAGCCGGCGTCCTCGAAGGCGCGCATTCGAACGTCGGCACTGCCCAGGAGATCCACCGTGGCGCCGCGCAGCGCCTGCTCGGACGAGGCGCCGGTGATGATGGTGGCCGTGACGACGGCGACCCCCAGCGCGATCCCGATGATGGCCAGCGCCGTCCGGAGGGGGCGGGCAAGGAGCCCGCGCCAGGCGATGCTCGCCAGGCGCATCGGCGGCTAGAGCCCGAGCTCGGCGAGACGCCGAATGAGTGGCTTCGCCTCGTGGTCCGCCCGCCGGCCGAGGACGATCTCGTCGAGCACCACGCCATCGCGGACGACCAGGACCCGATCGGCATAGGCCGCGGCCCGGGCATCGTGGGTGACGAGCACGATGGTCTGGCCCAGCCGCTCGGCCGAGTCCCAGAGCAGGTCCAGGATCTCGGCGCCGGTCGTGTAGTCGAGGTTGCCCGTGGGCTCATCGGCCAGCAGGATGGCCGGCTTCGTGGCGAGCGCTCGCGCCAGCGCGACGCGCTGCTGCTCGCCCGCGGAGAGCTGGTCCGGCCGATGCGACGCCTTGTCGCTGAGGCCGACGAGGGCAAGGAGCTCGTCGATCCGCTCGCGGTGCCGCGAGGCTGCATCTCCCGCGATGAGGAACGGAAGGGCCACGTTCTCGGCCACGCTCAGCAGCGGGATGAGATTGAAGAACTGGAAGACGAAGCCGGTCTTGTCCCGCCGGGTCAGCGTCCGGTGCTCCTCGTCCAGCGCGGAGATGCTGATGCCGTCGATGACGACTTCGCCGGACGTCGGCAGGTCCAGGCCACCGAGCAGCTGAAGCATGGTCGACTTGCCCGAGCCGGAGGCGCCCATGATGGCGACGAACTCGCCCTGCTCGACCGCGAGGGATACGCCTCGGAGCGCATCGACCTCGCCCTCGCCCAGCGGATAGCGCTTGACGAGGTCCTTCGCCTCGAGGATGACCGGCATGTCCGTGAGTCTACCGACGCGGTCGCCGTCCGTTGCGGCCGCTGCGTTACGCTCCAGCGCGCCGCGACTGGAAAATCGGTGGAGGCGCTGACCGGATCAGCCGAAGAGGAAGCCCAGGACCGCTCCGATGAAGCCGTCGAGCAGGCCGACCGGCGCCGTCGAGGCCGCACTGACCTCCATCGGCCCTCGCGTCATGATCGCGGTCGGTGCCTTTTCCGACGCCGGCGGCGAGGCGACACGGGCGGCGGCGATCTCGTCGGCGCGCAGATGAGCGGCCGTGGTGGCGCCACCGGGCGCCGACACGACGGTCGCCACGCCGTCGAGGCCGGCGGTCGACACCGGTCGCTGGGGTGCGGCCATCTCGACCTGCTTCGGCTTCGGCTGGGCCACCGGCGCGGTTGCGCGGGTCGTCGTGCGGGTCGTCGAGCCGGTGGTCGGCCGTGGTGCGGTGGAACCTGACGACGGTGGTTTCGGCGCCGGTGCGGGCGCGGGCGCGGGTGCCGTGTAGCCCGACTGCATGAACAGCTCGGTGTACATGCGGGTGTTCTGGACGTAGCCCTGGAACGTCGTTCCGTCGCGCATGGCGGCGCCGACACCGCCGAAGTTGAAGCGGCCGTCGAGCACGTTGGCCCGATGTCCGGCCGAGGCCATGAACGCCTCGTGGACGCGGACCGGCGAGTACGAGTCATCCAGGCCGGAGTTCCAGCCGATGTTCTCGCCCGCCCACTGGTAGCTGAGGCCGTTGCTGTTGTAGTAGGTGTAGACCAGGCAGCCGCAGCCGGCGATGGTGTGGCTGAAGTAGTCCTTGGCCAGCATGTCGTCGCTGCGCCAGCGCGCCAGTGCGACGAGCGTCCCGTTCGACTGCAGCGGGGAGAGCCCATTGTTCGCTCGCGCGCCATTGAGAAGCTGCCAGAGGGTCGCCTCGGCCGCTCCCTGGTTCCAGCCGGATGTCTCGGCCGGGCTCCACGTCAAAAGACCGGCGGCGACGAGGGTCGACACACCGAATGCGAGGGTGCGGCGAACGATTCGGCGCGGCAGTGCGCGGGCGGTGGCGTCTGGCATCCGGCGTCTCCGTGGCTGATACAGGCGGGCGGCTCGGCGCCCACCAGAACCCTATGGACCGCACCGCACCGAGTCAGTAGCCGACTCGTCCGGGTCATGGGGGTGACCCAGAGGCGGTGGAGTACCACGCGGGCCCCGGACCATGTGGTCATGCCGGCGGGCACGCGGGTTGCTCATGCGCGGTTCGTCATCCGATACGCTGACAGGTGAAGCTGCCAGGGGGACCCCGCGTGAAACGTCATTCGGTGCTCGTGGTGGACGACGAGCCCAGCGTCCGCTCCCTGTTCGAGGAGGCGCTCAGCGAATCGGGACACACCGTGGCGGTCGCCGAAAACGGTACCGATGCGCTCGACCAGCTGCGCGACGGGCGCCTCCCCTGCGTCGTCCTGACCGACGTCCGCATGCCCGGCATGGATGGCTTCGAGCTGTCCCGCGCGGTCGCCGAGGACCCTCAGCTGGCGAGCATCCCGATCGTCGTGATGACCGGCGATCGAATCCTGTCGTTCTCCTCGCCGGCGCGCGACAAGCCGTTCTCCGTCAACGAGCTCGATGCGCTGGTGCAGCGCTCATGCAGCCTGCATCGGTCGAGCCGCGACGCCCTCGACTAGTCGCCCTCGCCGCGCTCCCCGCTGAGCCGATCGACCGCCTCGCGCAGGCCCGACGCCGACTCTCCGATCTCGCCGGCCGCGGTCCGCTGTTCATCCGCGGCTGCACGGAGGTCGCCGGCGGCGCTGCGCAGGTCGTCCGACACCGCCTCGGTGACGGCGCCGGCTGCCTGGGCGGCATCGAGGGCCTCCTCCGATTCCTCGACGCGGTCCGCGGCGAGCGCGACGACCTCCTCGGTCTCGGCGTCGGGGGCCTCGCGACGGACCTGCTCGATGACCTCATCGGCCTGGATCCCGGTTTCCTCCAGCGTCCGGAGGTTGATGGCGTAGTTGAAGAAGACGTTGAGCACGGCGATGACCGGGATCCCGAAGAGCGCTCCCCAGACGCCGGCGACCTGGGCACCGACGAGCAGGCCGACGAGGACGAGGATCGGGTGCATGCCCAACGCCTCGCGCATGAGCCTCGGCTGGAGGTAGTTCACGAGGATCGTCTGGACCACGAGCAGGACGGGCGCGACGATGATCGCCCACTCGGGCGCGAAGATCACGGTCGCGACGATGGGCGGGATGAGCGCGAGCGGCGGCCCAAAGAACGGGATGAGCATCGCCAGCGCGGACGCGGTCGCGATGATGAACCCGTATGGCAAGCCGATGATGAGGATCACCGCCACGGTCAGGACGGTCTGGATTGCCGCGAGCAGCACCTGTGCCCTGAGGAACCCGCCGAACGCCTTCGAGACGCTGCGCTCGAGGATCTCGACCTCGTCCGCGTATCGGCTTGGCACCACGCGGTTGAGCTTGGCCAGGATGCCCGCCGAATCGGCAAGCATGTACAGGCTCAGGATGATGACGAGGACGAGCGAGCCGAGCACGGCAACCGTCACCTCGGGCACGTCGCCCAGCGCGGAGGTGCCGATGCGCAACGCCGTGTCCTCGAGGCCGGCGTAGAGGCTCACCAGGTTCGGCTCCAGCCGGCCGAAGGAGACGGCCGCCTGCCAGGAGCGCAACGTGGTCTCGATGCCCGCGCGCGTGGCTGGATAGTCCTCGGTCGCCTGCTCCATGGATGCGCCGATCGAGGCCGCGGCATAGAACAGCAGGAACCCGCTGATCAGCAGCGTGCCGGCGTAGACGACGCCGATGGCGAGCCCGCGCGGCCAACGCAGGCGCTCGACCAGCCAGGTGACGACGGGCGACAGCACGAAGGCCAGCAGCCACGCGACGAACACGATGAGCGCGATCTGCACGAAGCCACCGAGGATGCGCACCAGCAGGTCGATGAGCAGCAGCGCGACATAGACCGTGGCGAGCACGATGAACGTGGAGCGCCACCACCGGTCGCGCCGATCCTGTCCGGGGTCCGGGCCGCCGTTCACGCCGGGCATCATGGCAGAGCGAACCGGCACCGGGCTTGCACGCAGCGACGTAATGACCGATGCCGCCATCAACGATGAGCCGATCCAGGAGCTCGGGCCCGAGCAGGGCGGCGGGCCTCCCGGGCTCATGCCGTGGACACTCGTGGTCGAGGACGAGGGCTGGACAGCGGATCTCGAGCATGGCGCCTGGCTGCCGGCAGTGGGTGATCGCGTCGACTTCATCGCCGAGGACGGCCGGCAACGCGTCTTTCGTGTCAGGGAAGTCATCCACACCCTGCAGAGCTCGGCCAGTGAGCGGCCCGCGGTGAGCGCGGGAACCCACACGCCGAACTCGACCGTGGACGGGCCGTCCGATGGTCCGCCGCGGGAGCTGCGGGCCGGACTCCCGCGGGTGGTCGTCGTCGCCGCGGACTAGGGTCGGGGCGCCTCGGTCCATGGCCGCGCGAGCTCGTCGACGATCTCGCCCAGGCGCTGCAGGCGTGGGACGGACCGTTCGCGCAGGACCGGCTCGGGATCGGCGGTCAGGGCGTCTCGCCAGACCGCCCGTCCGGCCAGGAATCCCGACGCGCCACCGCGGCAGGCCGCCTCGACCGAGGTCGCAAAGTCCTCGAGCGCGACGCCGGCGGACAGCACGACCCACGGGCACGGCAGCACATCGGTCATGCGCCGGCATCGTTCGGTGATGTCGGCCATCGGGGCGCGACCGCTGAACGGCACCTGCGCCTTGTAGATGTCGGGCCGGAGCGCACCGAGCTCGCGCGTCGCATCGAACAGCGCATCCTCGCGCTCGGTCCAGTCCTTCTCGTCGACGCCCTCCGGCGGCCGGACGACGCCCTCGACGATCCCGACGAGGCCGGCGCCACGCGCGTGGCGCAGGAACTCGTCGACCAGCGCGGCCCGCGACTCGGGCGACCGGTCGGGCTTCCAGATGACGAGGAGCTTGGCGGCGACGGCGCCGCGTTCGCGGGCCGCGTCGAGATCCACGCCGCGGTCGAGGCCGGTGTCGTCGACCGCTCCGCCGATCGGCTGCACGAGGTCGTCGGCCGCGATGATGAGCCCGCAGCCAGGGTCGAGCGCGCCGACCTCCAGGATCGGGTCCAGGCCTTCGTGGCGGTCCACGAGCAGGGCCGACGCGTGCGGGGAGAGCTCGCGGGCGACCGCGACCTTGAAGGCGACCCGCCGCTCGAGCTCGATCGGCTCGGGCAGGTTCTCCGCGAACATCGCGCGCAGCGACTCGCGCTGGTCCATGGCCACCATGGCGAAGGCGCCCGATGGCCGGGCCAACCGCGTCAGCGCCGCCTCGTACGCATCTCGAGTGAGGGTCATGCGAGGTCCTCCAGCACGACCGGTTCCACCGTCGGAGCGGTCGCGACAGCGGCGTCGAGCTCGGACGCATCCGGGATCGCGCCGCGGCCGTCGAGGGCGCGGCAGCTCAGGGCAGCCGCGACGACGGCGCGTTGCAGCGCATCGGGCAGCGGGCGTCCGTCGAGCAGCGATGCCAGCAGGGCACCGTGAAAGACGTCGCCGGCACCGAGGGTCGAGACCACCTCGACGCGCGGCGGACGCGCGCGCCACGCCGAGTGGCCGTCCGCGGCGATCGCGCCGTCGCCACCGAGCGTGACCGCGACTCGCGCGGCGCCCTCACGCAGCGCTGCACCGACCGCGGCGCCGACGCCGCGTCCTGGATATCGCTCCAGCAGTGCCGCGCGCGACGGGGCGTACAGGCCGAGTCCGCCGACCTCGAGCGCGTCGATACGGTGCCCGGCATCGACCGAGAGGCGCGACCGATCGAGCGATGCGGCCAACCCGCAGCCAACCTGATCGACATGCACCCAGCTGGCCGCCGCGGAACGCTCCCGCGCCCCGTCGTCGAGCCCGTCGAGCGACGCGCCGGGCGCGTGGAGGATCGTGCGCGTATGGGCCGACCTGTCGAGCAGGATGACGCTCTCGGCAGTCCTGCCGCTGACCGTCGAAACGCCGTCGACGTCGACGCCCGAGGCCTCCAGCTCCTGGCGCACGGCCGCACCGATCTCGTCGTCCCCCACCGCGCCGATCATCGCGGCGCGGTGTCCGAGCCGCGAGATCGTCACGGCCGCCGTGGCCGCTGGCCCGCCGAACGCGCGGACGATCGCATCGGCCAGCATTCGCCCATCCGCCGATGGCCAGCCGGGCAGGCTGACGATCGTATCGGCCGTGGCGAGACCGATGCAGGCGACCTCGGGAAAGCTCATCGGCATCAAGGCTAGCGCCCGGAGAGCAAGCGAGCGCTTCCGGACTCGCACGAAGCGCCATAACGGCCGATAGACTGGGGTCCGAGTTGTCCGCCCTGACGCCCATCTCAGATCATCTCCACCGGCTGGTCGACACGTGCAACGTCTATGTCGTACGGGCCGGCGACGAGGCCATCCTCATCGACTTCGGCGACGGGGACGTCCTGGACCAGCGCTCGGACCCCGTCACCAGCGGGCTTCGCGCCACGTTCGTGACCCATCACCACCGAGACCAGCTCCAGGGGCTTGCTCGGGCCGTCGAAGCGGGCATCCAGGTCTGGGCGCCGCCGGTGGAGCGCGAGCTGATCGACCAGATCGACCTTCGCTGGCAGTCGAGGTCGATCGTGAACAACTACGACACCCGCGAGGACCGCTTCTCGCTGCTGCGCTCGGTGCCCGTCACCGGAACGGTGACCGAGTACCGGCCGATGCACTGCTTCGGAATCGAGCTGCTGCCGCTTCCGACGCCCGGCCACACCATCGGCTCCGTGAGCTACCTGACCGATGTCGACGGCAGGCGCGTCGCCTTCACCGGCGACCTCATCTACGGCTCGGGAAAGGTCTGGTCGCTGGCCGCCACGATGTGGAGCTACGGCGAGCTGCCGGGCGTCGCGTCCACCATCCTGTCGCTCCTGTCGCTCAAGCAGCACGAGCCCGACCTGCTGCTTCCGTCCCACGGGGAGCCGATCACCGACCCGATCGCGGCGATCGACCGCACCATCGAGGAGCTGTGGCGGATGATCGACTTCCGCGGCTCGCACGAGGACCTCGCCGACTGGATCGAGCAGCCGTACGTTGCCCTCACGCCGCACCTGCTCCACAACCGCAGCAGCCACTCGTACAGCTACGTCCTCCTCAGCGACAGCGGCAAGGCGCTGTTCATGGACTACGGCTACGACATGATCACCGGGCTGCCGGCCGGCGTCGATCGCGCGGCCCGCCGTCCATGGCTGTACACGCTGGACGCCCTCAAGCGCGACCACGGCGTGTCGAGCGTCGACGTCGTCATCCCGACCCACTACCACGACGATCACGTGGCGGGCATGAACATGCTGCGCGAGGTGGAGGGCACCCAGGTGTGGGCGGCGTCGAACTTCAGCGACGTGCTGGAGCGGCCCAACCGATATGACCTTCCCTGCCTCTGGCACGACCCGATCCCGGTCGACCGCTCGCTGCCGATCGGCGGGACGGTCCGCTGGGAGGAGTACGAGCTCGCGATTCATGCGCTCCCCGGGCACACCGAGTTCGCATCGGCCATCAGCTTCGAGGTCGACAACACCCGCGTGGTGGCAACGGGCGACCAGCAGGACATGTCGTGGGGCCGCCAGCCGCGGCCCGAGCGGCTCAACTACATCTACCCGGGGCGCGTGTCGCTTGGGGACTTCGTGCGCAGCGCCGAGCTCTACGCGCAGATCGACCCGCAGCTCATGATCGGCGGGCACTGGGCGCCGCGCTGGATCGCGCCGGACTACCTCGAGATGCTCGCCACCCACGGCCGTGCCATGGACGACGTGCACCGTTCCCTGCTGCCACTGGACGAGGTGGATCTCGGCCTCGAGGGCTTCGCGGCGCGGATCGAGCCATACCGCAGCGAGGTCAACGCCGGCGACGAGCTGGATCTCGAAGTCTGGGTCCGCAACCCCTTCCCGCAGGCCGGCGAGGCCGCCGTCGAGCTGGTGGTGCCGGCGGGGTGGGCGGCGACGCCGGCGATCCAGCGCCTGGCACTCGACGGGCGCAGCAACGCCACCGTCTCGTTCCGTCTGCGCACGGATGGCGAGCCGGTTCGCCGCGCGCGCATCGCGGCCGACGTCCGCATCGGTGACCGCCACCTCGGCCAGCACGCCGAGGCGCTGGTCACGGTCCGCTGAGCGTGGAGGTTCGCGAGCAGCCCGACGCGGTCATCGTGGAGACCGATGCCTACCGGCTCGAGGTCTCGAGCACGGAGCCGATGGCGCGCCTGGTTCCCGCCGGCGCCGATCCGATGCGGCTGATGCTCCTCGCCGCCCTCGACACCGATCGCGGCGCGGACGGCACCCTGCGCGTCGCCCCTCCGACGGTCGAGCAAGCCGACGGCGCGGCGGTCCTCACCCTCGAGACGACGAGCACGGTCTGGGACAGCAAGCAGGTCCGCCTTCGCTGCACCGAGGACGAGGTGGCGTTCGAGGTCGCGGTCACGGGATCCGGTCGCCTGGCCCAGGCACGACTGCTCGGTGGCTGGTACAGCGGCAACCCACGCTGGGGCGGCGGCATGTTCCACAGCCAGTGGCCGGCACGCACGCTGTTCGATCCGTCGCCGGACGACCCGAAGCGGATCCTGCAGCCGGCCTCCGAACCGGCGACCATCGGCGTGGTGGGCGGCTCGCTGCCCGGCCGGGGTCATTGGTTCTTCACGCCGGCGCCCTTCCTTCTGGCCGGCACCCAAGCGGAGACGGCCGATCCCGACGGCGCGGCACCGTGGACGACCCTCGAGCTGCGCTGCGACGTGGGGTCGGCACGCTTCACCGAGCTGCGCTACGCCCCCTTTCTCGGCGGCTTCAGCATCGAGCTGGCCTACGAGGGCGAGACGCCGGTCGAGGGCGGCTTCTCCACGCCGCCGCTCGTCATCACGCCCGGCGTCGACGACCCGTACGCCGCCCTCGCCCGCCACGGCGAGCGGCTCAGACAGCTCGGCCTCGCGCCGCGGCCGCGGCGCGCTCGGCCCGACTGGTGGACGAAGCCGATCTTCTGCGGCTGGGGTGAGCAATACCGCCAGGCGAAGCTCTCCGGCGCTCATCCCACGAGCCTGTCGCGCCGGGAGCGCTACGACGAGTGGCTCGGTGTGCTGGCCTCCCACGGCGTGGTGCCCGGCACGATCGTCATCGACGACAAGTGGCAGTCGACGTATGGGCGCAACGAGCCCGATCAGGAGCGCTGGCCGGACCTTGCCGGCTGGATCGCACAACGCCACGCGGACGGTCAGCGCGTGCTGCTGTGGTTCAAGGCGTGGGACCCCGAAGGACTGCCGCCCGAAGCGTGCGTGACGGACGCGCTCGGCCGGCCGGTCGCCGCGGATCCGACCAGCCCGACCTACAAGGAGATCGTGCGCGACGCGATGCGCGCCATGCTCAGCGCCGATGGACTGGGCGCGGATGGGCTCAAGGTCGACTTCACGGCCCAGACGCCCTCCGGGCCAGGGCTGAGCCGGACCGGGCGCGAGTGGGGCGTGGCGCTCCTGCATCGGCTGCTGGCGCTGGTGTATCGGTCCGCGAAGGAGGCCAATCCCGAGGCGCTGGTAGTGACGCACACCGCGAGCCCGCTGTTCACCGACGTCGCCGACATGATCCGGCTCAACGACCTGCTCCGGCTGGACGACCCCGATCCATTTGCGGCCGCCGTGCCCCAGATGCGCCATCGCGCCCGAGTGGTCGCCTCGATCGAGCCGGGCATGCTCATCGACACCGATGACTGGTGCATGCCCTCGAAGGCGGAGTGGCGTTCGTATCTGGCGGTCAAGCCGGACCTGGGCGTTCCGGCGCTGTACTACGCGACCGGCATCGACTACAGCGGCGAGGCGTTCGACGGCGACGACTACGCGGCCATCCGGCATGCCTGGGCGCGATGGGAGGCACAGCGGGTGCAGCATGATTGACCGATGACAGATGAGCCGATGCGCCTGGCGCTGATCCACACCGTCGCCGGGCTCGTGCCGCGCTTCCGCGAGCTGGCGGCCGAGCTGATGCCCGAGGTCGAGACGTTCGACATCGTCGACGAGACACTGCTGCGCGATGCGACCCGGGAGGGTCGCGTGTCGCTCGACACGGCGCGGCGCCTCTTTGCGCACCTCGCGGCCGCCGAGCGTCATGGCGCCGATGCGATCCTGGTGACGTGCTCGTCCGTCGGCGGCGTGGTCGACGCCGCCCGGCCGTTCGCGGGCATCCCCCTCCTGCGCGTCGACCAGGCCATGGCCGAGCAGGCTGTCGAGCGCGGCGCGCGCATCGGGGTGCTGGCCACCCTGTGGTCGACGCTGCGACCGACCGCCGCGCTCATCGAGCGAACCGCGCGCGAACGGGAGCGCTCGGTCGAGGTGCGCGATCGGCTGTGCGACGGCGCGTTCGAGGCGCTCCGCGAGGGCGACACCGCGCACCACGACGAGCTGGTGCGCGAGGGATTGCGCGAGCTCATCGGCTGGGCGGACGTGATCGTTCTGGCGCAGGCGTCCATGGCGCGCGTGGTGGACAGCCTGTCGGAGGACGAGCGGCGCACGCCGATCCTGTCGAGCCCGCGGCTCGGCATGGAGCGGATCCGCGACATCCTGTCGTCGGCGTGACGGCGCCCTGGCCGCAGGATCCGCTCCCCGAGCTGGCACGACGTGCCGCCGGCCGGCCGGCGGTCGTGCTGGACGACGACCCTACCGGGACGCAGACACTGCGCGACGTTTCGGTCCTCACCGCGTGGGACGCGGTGTCCATCGAGCGCCACCTGGACGATCCGGTCGTCTTCCTGTCGACGAACTCGCGCGCGCTCGACGAGGCGGATGCGATCGCCGTCACCGCCGACGCGGCGACGCACGCGCGCCAGGCGGCGTCGATCACCTGGCGGCCGGTGACCTTCATCTCACGCTCGGACTCGACGCTGCGAGGCCACTTCCCCGCCGAGGTCGACGCCCTGGCCGAGGCGGCCGGGATGCCCGAAGCGCGCGTGCTCCTCGCGCCTTACTTCGGCGAGGGCGGCCGGGTGACGATCGACGACGTCCACTACCTGGAGCGCGACGGCACGCGCACGCCGGTGGCGGACACTGAGTTCGCGCGCGACGCGACGTTCGGCTACCGCTCCTCGAACCTGCGCGACTGGGTGGCCGAGAAGTACGCCTCCGCGGGCCGAGCGGCGCCGATGATCACGAGCCTCCCGCTGGACGTCGTGCGCAACCGCGGTCCGGAGGCGGTCGCCGAGGCGCTCCGCGCCCTGCCGTCGGGCGGCGTCGCCATCGCGAACGCCGAGGTCGACCGTGACATCGAAGTGGTCGCGCTCGGGTCCGTGCTGGCCGAGGAGCACGACCTTCCGCTGGTGGCACGTACCGCCGCGTCGTACGTGCGGGCACGCGCCGGCCGCGCGCCTGCGCCACTGCTCACGGCGGCGGAGCTGGACACCGACGGCCCGGGCCTGATCGTGGTCGGCTCACACGTCGAGACGACGTCGCTCCAGCTGGAGCATCTCCTCCAGGGCGACTCCGTCGTCGCGCACGAGCTGGCCGTCGATGCGCTGCTGGCGGGCGGGACGACGACGGAGCAGGCCATCAGCAGCGCGGCAGCGGCGCTCGACGCAGCATTTGCCCTGGGACGCATCGGCGTGGTCTCGACCCCACGGGTGCGGCACGACGTGGGGCTGGATGGCGGGCGGGCGATCTCCTCGGCGCTGGTGGAGGTCGTTCGCCGCGTCGGCACGCGCCCGGGATGGGTCCTCGCGAAGGGCGGCATCACGAGCTACGACGTCGCCACCCGTGGGCTCGACATGCGGGAGGCGCGGGTCGCCGGCCAGCTG
>DASTTX010000151.1:0-5998 GCA_035759945.1 Candidatus Limnocylindria bacterium
CGGCGCCGATGTCGGGCTTCCGCGGGAGGCCGCCGGCGCTGACGAAATCCCCGTCGCCGAGGGCGCGAACGAGGTCGTCGGGCTCGCCCCCGAGGAGACGGCGGTGCTGGAGAGCGCGATCGAGTCGGGCACCTCGGAAGCGGTGGTGGTTGAGGCGGCACCCGAGCCGGTCGCGGTCGAGCCCGAGCCGAGTGAGGGTGCACCTGAGCCGGTGGCGGTCGAGCCCGAGCCCGAGCCGATTGAGGCTGCACCTGAGCCGGTCTTCGACGAGCCGGGCCCGACGTTCGAGCCGGTCGGGGAACCCGTTCCGCTCGTGACCGATGTCGCGCCCCAGTCAGACCTCGAAGCGCCCGTGGAAGGCGCGCCGGAGATCCCTGAGACGGAGGCCACAGCGGTCGCGGACGTCGGAACCGAGCCCGAGCCGCAAGAGGCAGCCGAGGCATCCGACATCGGCCCGGAAGCCGCACCGGCCGCCCCAACCGAGGCCGAATCGGCCGTGGCCGCTGCCGAGATCGAGCCGGTCGCCTGGGACGCAGAGCGCTACACCACCGACATCGAAGAGCCCGACTGGTTTGCGGCCGAGATCGACGAAGCCGTTTCATCAACGAACATCGTCGATGAGCCCGTGGTGGAGCCGTCATCGGAGCAGGTCGAGCCCGCCACCGCTGCGGTGAGGGAAGAGGCCGACGCTGGTCCGGAGCCCGATGCATCGGCGGCGGAAGCCGGCGGCGCGCTCACCGCGGACGCGGAGCCGGCCGTGGCCAGCGGCGCCGACGAGATGGAGGTCGCGCCAACCGGGACCCAGCCGGACGCGGGGGCTGTCCACCGCGCCTCGGCCCGCGCGTTTCCCGGGGCGCAGGACCTCGAGGAAGCGATCGCTGCGTTGCGTGCCGCCGGCCGCGCCGCGGAGCCCTTGCCCGAGTCAGAGCCGCAGGCAGAGGCCGGTTCAGGGGCCGATGAGGACGTTGACCCGAACGACGAATGGCCGCCGCGATCGGCATTCGTTCGACCGTCGACCCCGGGCGCCGCGACCCGCGGTACGGCTTCGCGGGCGTATCGGCGGCTGAGGCGGATCTTCCCCGGCTGATCCGTCTCGCCACATCGAGCTGATTGCATCGGACGGGCCGGCCAAGCCCTGTTTCCGCGATCTATCGAGCCTGGATGAGCGTGAGCTGCGCGCCGGTGTGCGCCTGGTGCGTGCCTACGCTCGCTACATCGCGGAAACGCAGCGCGAGTAAATGCTCCGGTGGATTGAGCTCGATTGATCGAGACCGGAAGAGAGGGAACCACGGTGCGCCACATCGGAGCGCAGCGGTTACCATCGATCACATGGGCCGATACGACGCGCGCACCGCCCTGGTGGTGGTCGATCTCCAGAACGACTTCGCCGACCCTGCAGGGTCGCTGGCCGTCCAGGGCGCCGACGATGTCGTGACCGAGATCAACGTCGCGGTCGAGCAGGCGCAAGCCGCGGGCTCGCTGATCGTGGCAACGCAGGACTGGCATCCGGAGTCGACTCCGCATTTCGCCAAGGACGGCGGCACGTGGCCGGTGCATTGCGTCGGCGGCACGTGGGGCGCGGAGCTGGTCCCGGCGTTCCGGCTCCCGGCCACGGCCCCGCGCGTGCGCAAGGGGCAGAATGGCGAGGACGGCTACTCCGGCTTCACCATGCGCGACCCGCGGACAGGCGAGGAGACCTCGACCGAGCTGGAATCGCTCCTGCGTGAGGCGAATATCGAGCGCGTCGTGGTGTGCGGCCTCGCGACCGACTATTGCGTCCGGGCAACCGCCCTCGATGCCGTGAATCTCGGCTTCGACGTCACCGTGCTTGGCAAGGCATGCGCGCCCGTCAACCTCGAGCCGCACCACGGCGACGAGGCATTATCGGAGATGGCCGACGCGGGGGTCGAGGTCGCCTAGGGCATCGGACCTGGCTGGCGCCGAGCCCATCCCACGGCGAGCGCGCCAACCGCGGCGGTGACGGCGCCGATCAGGATCCACGCGCGATCGGCGGTCATGAAGCTCCTCGGAGCGAACGGCAGGTTGAGCCCCTGGGCGACCCATACCAGCCCGCCGAGAACGAGCAGGACACCGATGACGGAAACGATCGTGCGCATGCATCGAATGCTAGCCGCAATTCGTACTTGCCCACGGCGGCGCCATCGGGTAATACTCCGCGCGTCGAAGCCGCATTGAGCGGCGCCACCAGCTCTCCTTCCTCTCCCCTCACCACGTCCAACCGTCGGCCTCGGGGCAGTGGCAAGATCCCGGGCCGGCGTCGAGCGGGCGGAATCGGCGTGGTTTCAATCCTTTGTTGGGAGGGGTCCTTCAGTGACCTACACCGATCAGGTGATCACCTGTACGGACTGCGGAATCGACTTCGTGTTCTCCGCATCCGAGCAGGAGTTCTTCGCGGAGAAGGGCTTCGCCTCTGCTCCGAAGCGCTGCTCGTCGTGCCGCGCCCAGCGCCGGGCGTCCGGCGGCGGCGCGAGCAGCTACGGCGGCGGTGGCGGCTTCGGCGGTGGCGGCTACTCGCGCGGTCCGCGCGAGATGCACGACGCCGTCTGCGCCCGCTGCGGCAACGAGACGCAGGTCCCGTTCCGCCCGACCGGCGCTCGCCCGGTCTACTGCTCCGACTGCTTCCGGATGATGCGCGGCTAGTCCTCGCTCCTCCTTCAAAGCCAATGCGGGCGGCTCCTTCGGGAGCCGCCCGTTTCGTCTGGCGCTTGGTCGCTCACCGGCCGCATCGGCGCATCCGTCCTATGATGGGCTGGCACGCGCAAATTCGGCAGACAACTTGCGGAGCCATCATCCATGACCTCCCAGCACGATGAGTGGCGCGAGCTCGGCCAGCAGCTGCGCGTCGACTCGGTTCGATCGAGCAGCGCCGCGAACAGCGGTCACCCCACCTCCTCCATGTCCGCGGCCGATCTCATGGCGGTGCTCATGTCGAAGTACCTGCACTACGACTTCGAGGCGCCCGAGGATCCTCGCAACGACCACCTGATCTTCAGCAAAGGCCACGCGTCGCCGCTCCTGTACGCCATGTACAAGGCGGCCGGCGGCATCAGCGACGAGGAGATGCTCACCTTCCGCCAGCTCGGCTCGCGGATCGAGGGCCATCCCACGCCGGTCCTGCCGTACGTCGACGTCGCAACCGGCAGCCTGGGCCAGGGGCTGCCGTTCAGCGTAGGCATCGCGCTCGCCGGCAAGAAGCTCGACCGCCTGCCGTACCGGGTCTGGTGCCTGTGCGGCGACTCCGAGATGGCCGAGGGATCCATGTGGGAGGCGTTCGAACACGCCGGCTTCCACGGCCTCGACAATCTGACCGCCATCATCGACGTGAACCGCCTCGGCCAGACCGGCGAGACGATGCACGGCTGGGACCTCGGCGCCTACCGGCGCCGGGCGGAGGCGTTCGGTTGGAACGCCATCGAGATCGACGGCCACGACGTGGCCGCCATCGACGACGCCTATGGCCGGGCCGTGGCCACCGAGGGCCGGCCGACGGTCATCATCGCCAGGACGGAGAAGGGCCACGGCGTGGCCGCCGTCGCCAACAAGAATGGCAAGCACGGCAAGCCGATCGAGGACGAGGCCGCGGCGATCGAGGAGCTCGGCGGCCTCCGAAACATCGCGGTCGCCGTCCCCAAGCCGACCTTCGACGGGACGCCCCACGAGTTCCCTGCCGGCGCGCTCAGCCTGCCGTCATACGAGCCCGGCACCAAGGAGGCGACGCGCAAGGCGTTCGGTGACGCGCTCGTCGCCCTCGGGAAGGCGAACCCGAAGGTGGTCACGCTCGACGGTGAGGTTGGCAACAGCACCTACACGGAGGAGTTCGCTGACGCGCTGCCGGATCGGTTCTTCCAGGTCTACATCGCCGAGCAGCAGATGATCGCCAGTGCGGTCGGGTTCCAGGTGCGCGGATGGAAGCCGTTCGCTGCGACCTTCGCCGCTTTCCTGAGCCGCGCCTACGACTTCGTGCGCATGTCGGCCATCAGCCGTGCCAACTATGCGCTGGCGGGGTCGCACGCCGGCGTCAGCATCGGCGAGGACGGGCCGTCGCAGATGGCGCTCGAGGACATCGCGTCCCTGCGCGCCGTGCATGGCTCGACCGTTCTGTATCCCAGCGACGCAAACCAGACCGCCGCGCTGGTGCCTCAGATGGCGGGGGTGGAGGGCATCGTCTACATGCGCACCACGCGCGAGAAGACGCCGATCCTGTACCAGCCGGGCGAGGAGTTCCACATCGGCGGGTCGCGGGTCGTCCGCCAGACCGATGACGACGCCGTGACCATCATCGGCGCAGGAATCACGCTGCATGAGGCGCTGAAGGCCGCCGATCAGCTGGCCGGCGCAGGGATCAATGCGCGCGTCATCGACCTCTATAGCGTCAAGCCGATCGACGCCGAAACGCTCAAGCGCGCCGCGCGCGATACGGGCGCGCTGATCACGGTCGAGGACCATTGGGCCGAGGGTGGCATCGGCGATGCCGTCCTGGACGCGCTGGCCGAGGAGCAGCCGCATCCGGTGGTCGTGAAGCTGGCGGTGCGCAACATGCCCGGATCGGGCAAGCCGGCGGAGCTTCTCGCTGCCGCCGGAATCGATGCAAACCACATTGCCGACGCCGCCCGCGAGCTTGCGGGTCGAGCCGGCTCCCGGGCCACGAGCGCGACTCCTGTCGGCTCCGGCCGCCGCGAGTAAGAGATGGGAGACTACGAAATGACCGGAGCAGAGCAGGATCGCCGTCAGGACCAGGCGACCGACCACCGTGACGCCGACGCGATGGCCGGCCGGGCTGCGGAGACGAACGCGCTGCGACGGCTGTACGCCGAGCAGGATCAGAGCCCGTGGATCGACTTCATCGACCGTGAGCTCATCACCAGCGGCAAGCTCGAGAAGATGGTCGACGACGGGATCCGCGGCCTCACCAGCAACCCGACGATCTTCGCCAAGGCCGTCGCCACCGGCCAGTACGACGAGCTCGTCCGGCGTGAGATCGAGGCCGGCGACGGAGCCCGCGAGATCTACCAGCAGATCGCGGTGTCCGATGTCGGCGACGCGGCGGACGTGCTGCGCCGCATCTACGACGAGTCGAACGGGACCGATGGCTTCGCGAGCATCGAGGTCGAGCCGGAGCTCGGTGACGACACGGCCGGCACGCTCAATCGGGCGCGAGAGCTGTGGAGTCTCCTCGACCGACCCAACGTCTTCGTGAAGATCCCCGCAACCGAGGCCGGCATCCCGGCCATCGAGGATGCCGTGGCCGAGGGCATCAATATCAACGTCACGCTGATGTTCAGCGTCGAGGTCTACAAGCGCATCGCTCGGGCGTACATCGCCGGGCTGCAACGGCTCAAGGAGAGCGGCGGCGATATCAGCCGCGTCGCCAGCGTGGCCAGCTTCTTCGTCAGCCGCGTCGATACCAAGGTCGACAGGTACCTCGAGGAGAAGGGGACCCGGGAGGCGCTCGAGGCGCGTGGCCGGGCGGCCATCGCCAATGCCAAGATGGCGTACGCGGCGTACCAGGAGATCTTCGGCGGCGACGAGTTCGCCGATCTGCGCGCCGCGGGCGCACGGGTCCAGCGCTGCCTGTGGGCCAGCACGAGCACGAAGAACCCCGACTATCGCGACGTGCTGTACGTCGAGGAGCTGATCGGCCCAGAGACGGTGAACACCATGCCAATCGAGACGATCAACGCCTTCCTCGATCACGGTGAGATCAAGCGAACGCTCGACACCGATGTCGACAATGCCCGCCAGGCCCTGCGCGAGGTCGAGGCCAGTGGCATCAGCATGGAGCGCGTGACCGACGAGCTCATCGACGAGGGCATGGCCAGCTTCCAGAAGAGCTTCGACGAGCTGATCGAGACGATCGAGTCGAAGCGCAAGGAGCTCGCTCCGGCATGAGCGACCTCGACGACGCGATCCGCTCCCGGCTCGAGAGCTGGACGCGCGATCGCGTCGCTGAGCGCCTGTGGCAGAAGGACGGCTCGCT
>DASTTX010000152.1:0-3374 GCA_035759945.1 Candidatus Limnocylindria bacterium
CCCGACTCCTTCGGCGGAGCGCTCGACTCCGTCGGCGTGGCCGCCGCCATCGCGACGGGCTGGTCCAAGGTTCGGCCCGGTGACGAGGTCCTCCGCCGGCCCATGGCCGATGGCGGCGAGGGGACCCTGGCAGCGGTGGCCGATGCGCTCGGTGACGGCGCGCAACGCCGGACCGCCGAGACGACCGATCCGCTGGGACGGCCGATCAGCGCCGACTGGCTGCTGATCAACGACGGCCGCGACGCGTTCATCGAGCTGGCGGCCGCCTCTGGACTGGCGCGTCTGTCGACCGATGAGCGAACGCCGCAGAACGCCGGGCTCGCCTCGACGCGCGGCACCGGCGACCTCGTTCGCGCCGCGCTGGACGCGGGTGTCGAGCGCATCACCATCGGGCTGGGCGGATCGGCGACCACCGATGGCGGGAGCGGACTGCTGCGCGCGCTGGGCGCGACGTTCGGCGATGCCGGTGACCTGCCGGAGGGCGGCGCGGCGCTGGCGCGTCTCGAGCGCATCGACACTTCCGCCCTTGACCCGCGGCTGGCCGACGTGAAGCTCGTCATCGCCTCGGATGTGACGAACCCGCTGTGTGGGCCGCGCGGCGCGGCGGCGACCTACGGCCCCCAGAAGGGCGCCGATCCGCCCACGGTCGCCGCGCTGGATGCCGCGTTGGCGACCTACGGCAAGGCGATCGAGAAGGCCACCGGCCGGCTGGTTGCCGACCTTCCCGGCGCCGGTGCGGCCGGCGGGACGACCGCGGGCCTCATCGGCCTTGCGCAGGCAACAGTGCGCCCCGGAGTCGAGGTCGTCGCCGAGCTCGTCGGCCTGGCCGAGGCACTCGAGACGGCGGACCTCGTGATCACCGGCGAGGGACGCGCCGACGAGCAGACGCTCCAGGGCAAGACGGCGACAGGGGTCGCGACGCTGGCCCGGCCGCGTGCCACGCCGGTGGCGCTGCTGTGCGGGGCGCTGGGCGACCGCGCCGAGGCGCTCGACGCCGCGATGAGCCTGGCCGTCGTGCAGCCGATCGTCGATCGGCCCATGTCGCTCGACGAGGCGATGGCCGATACCGAGCGCCTCCTCCAGGCCGGCGCCGCGCGACTGGCGCGCACAATCGGCATCGGCCTGGAGCTCGGCGCCGGAGGCTGAGCGAGCGGGCATACTGCTCGCATGATCGTCAGCACAGCACCGTTCGTGGCCGGGCATCGGGTGGTCGAGACGAAGGGCCAGGCCTTCGGGCTCGTCGTCCGCAGCCGCGGCCTCGCCGGAAACATCAGCGCCAGCCTTCGCTCGCTCGTCGGCGGCGAGATCCACGAGTACACCGAGCTGCTGGAGGACACCCGTCGTCAGGCCCTGGATCGGCTGGTCGCCAACGCGTCGCTCATGGGCGCGAACGCGGTCATCAGCATGCGCTTCGACAGCTCGGAGCTGAACAACTCGATGAGCGAGATCGTGGCCTACGGCACCGCCGTGGTGCTCGAGCCCGATGCCACTGCTCCGCAGGCGGTCGAGTAGCCCATGCTGCCCGCGCTGCGCGTCGTCATCGGCGTCGCGTCCGTCTTGGGGCTGCTCCTGGGGCTGCTGCTGATCGGGACCGGCGGGGAGGCCGCCATCAGCGGGCTGTGGCTGATGGTGCTCGGCGCGGTGGGGCTCATCGGCATCACCTTCGAGCGCATGCGCTACCGCTCCGAGGCCGCGGAGCGCAGCGGTGAGCCGGCCGGTGCCGCCGGCGCGGAGCCCGGTCCGCTCGACGGGCGCTTCCGCGCCACCGAGGAGCGGTTCATCGATCCGACCACGCGTCAGCAGCTGCGTGTCTGGGTGGACCCCGCGACGGGCGAGCGCCGATACCGTCCCGAAGCGTGACGGCGGCGACAACGAAACCCGCCACGAAGCGGGCCAAACGTCGAGGCCCGAGCCCGCAGAAGCTTGCCGCCGACCGACGCAAGCGACGGCACCTGGCCGATGTCACCCTCGAGCGCCTCGGCGACCGCTACGACCATCCCACCTGGGCGGGCCCGCGCGTCGACACCGTCAGCGAGCTGGTGCTGACGATCCTGTCGCAGAACACCGCGGACGTGAACTCGTTCCGTGCCTTCACCGCGCTGCGCGAGCGCTACGCTTCCTGGGATGACGTGCTTACTGCACCGACCGATGAGCTGGAGGACGTCATCCGGCCCGGCGGACTGGCGCCGACAAAGTCAAAGCGCATCCAGCACGTGCTGGCCGAGGTCCACTCCGCCACCGGCGGCACGTGGGACCTGGGATTCCTGGGTGAGCTGCCGCTGCTCGGGGCGCGCGATTGGCTGACCTCGCTGCCCGGCATCGGCCGCAAGACGGCGGCGATCATCCTGCTCTTCAACTTCGGCCGGCCGCAGCTGCCGGTCGACACGCACGTCCACCGGGTGGCATCGCGTATCGGCATGCTGCCGCCCAGGACGCCGCTGGAGCGCGCGCACGACCTGCTCGAGGAGGTGCTCGAGCCGGACGAGATGTACCCGTTCCACGTCGAGCTCATCCGCCATGGGCGCGACACCTGCCGGGCTCCGCGCCCGATCTGCGGCCTGTGTCCCCTGACCGATATCTGCGCCTACTTCGCGCTGGCCGTTCGGGGCAAGGCACCGATGGCGCCGATCCCGAAGGCCGCGCTCGTCCCTGGTGAGCCGCGCTACCACGACGAGCTGATCCACGGTTGGATGCCGCCCGAATAGGTCCTCCACGGCATCGGCCATGCTGGTGATCTCGGAATGGGAGACATCATCGAGGAGCAGCGCACCTGCCCGAACTGCGGCGAACCGGTCGCCGATACGGACACTGTCTGCCCGAACTGCGGCGAGACGCTGGTCGGCGGCTAGACCGAGGCGAGTTTTCGCCTCGCGATCGATTCGGCTAGAATCGGCGCTCGCGCGCGCCGAAGTAGCTCAGGGGTAGAGCATCGGTTTCGTAAACCGACGGTCGTGGGTTCGAATCCCACCTTCGGCTCCACGTCTCGCGCAACGCCGCCCCTTCCCCGACCGAAGTTGCGTCGCCATCCCCCAGCGCGACCGTCACACCGCAGCCGACGACGAGGCCAACTGCGCGGCCAACGCCGCGCCCGACACCCA
Organism: Candidatus Limnocylindria bacterium; assembly: GCA_035759945.1. Classification (GTDB taxonomy): domain Bacteria; phylum Chloroflexota; class Limnocylindria; order QHBO01; family QHBO01; genus JACDBZ01. The sequence continues at coordinate 3,099 of DASTTX010000152.1, forward strand.
CCCCGACGGCGACTCCCGACCCCGAGCTCGCCGCCTTCGACGAGCGCGCCCGCCTGCTCGAAACGACCAATAGGACCATCCGCCGATTGGCTGCGGCGTGCTCGCGGAGAATGATCGGGCCGTTGCAGGTGCCGTAACGGGTCGCGTTCCGGCGACAGTTGAAGGAGGGAAGAGTGCACGACGGACCTGAGGTCGGCACGGTCCTGGTCACGACTGCGTCTCACCGGAGGCGGGATGGGCTGGATGTTTCCGCGGGGACCCACCTCCGTGTGACTC
>DASTTX010000153.1:0-4768 GCA_035759945.1 Candidatus Limnocylindria bacterium
ACCGCGACGAGGCGGTTGTCGTCTTCGCTGATGGCCACGACGCTCGGCTCGTTGAGGACGACGCCCTTGCCCTTGACGTAGACCAGGATGTTCGCGGTCCCAAGGTCGATGCCGATCTTCATGCGTGCGCTATCGGTCCGCTGCGGGTGGGGTGGCGCGAGTATACCGAGGGTGTTGCGCCCGGGCCCCCACCCCAGACGTCCGGCGCCAATGGTCCCAGAATGGACCGATGCCCGAGGGAGACACCATCTTCCGCACCGCCGAGGTGCTCCGCGCAGCGCTCGCCGGACGGCGGGTCACAGACGCTCGCGCCCAGGCTCGACCGGGGATGCGCCGCGTGCCGGATCTCTCGCGCCTGGCCGGCGCCACGGTGACCGCGGTCGAGGCGCGCGGGAAGCATCTGCTCATCGGCTTCGACAACGGGCGCACGCTGCGCACGCACCTGCGCATGAGCGGCTCATGGCACCGATACCGGCCGGGTGAGCCATGGAAGCTGCCGCGCCACCAGGCGAGCGCCATCCTCGAGACCGCCGAGGCGGTCGCGGTCGCCTTCAACACCCCGGTGGTGGAGCTGCTGACCGATTCCGACCTCCGGCGTTCGCGTTCCTTGCGCGAGCTCGGTCCCGACCTGCTGTCGCGGACCTTCGACGCCGATGAGGCCCTGCGGCGCCTCCGCGAGCGCAACGACGAGCAGCTCGGGAACGCGCTGCTCGACCAGCGCGCGGTTGCCGGGATCGGGAACGTCTATAAGAGCGAGGTCGCCTTTCTCGAGCAGCTCGACCCCTGGGCGCCGGTTGGGCGATTCGACGACGCGGAGCTCCACGCCGTGCTGCGGACGGCTCGCCGCCTGCTCGCGGCGAACACGCGCGGCGGGGCGCGGATCACCACGGGCAGCAGTGCCCGAGGCGAGGCGCTGTGGGTGTATGGTCGCAGCGGACGGCCGTGCCGCCGATGCGGGACGCGGATCGAGCAGCGCCGCCAGGGCGAGCTAGCCCGGCTCACCTTCTGGTGCCCCCGCTGCCAGCCGTCCCGCGATCGCTAGCGCATCGTCCCCATACTTCGCCCATGCCAGAGCTCCCGAGCGGCACCGTCACGTTTCTCTTCACCGATGTCGAGGGGTCGACGCAGCTCCTCCATGAGCTCGGCTCCCAGCGGTACGCCGCAGCTCTTTTCGAACACCGCCGCGTGATCCGCAACGGCGCCGCGGCCTTCAAAGGGGTCGAGGTCGACACGCAGGGAGACGCCTTCTTCATCGCCTTTCCGGATGCCTCTGGAGCGTTGGACGCAGCCGAGCGCATGACGTCAGAGCTCGCGGATGGGCCGATCCGGGTGCGCATCGGCATTCACACGGGTGTTCCACTCGTCACGGACGAGGGATATGTGGGCGTCGATCTGCATCGCGCCGCGCGGATCGCCGCCGCCGGCCATGGCGGGCAGGTTCTCGTCTCGTCGACGACCGCAGCATCCGTCGATGGGTCGCGCCTCACGTACCTCGGCGAGCATCGGTTCAAAGACCTGGCCGCGCCGGAACGTGTCTTCCAGCTTGGATCCACCAGGCACCCACGTCTCAGCAGCCTTTTCCAGTCGAATATCCCGACTCAGGGGACGGAGTTCATCGGCCGCGACAGCGAGGTGGCGGAGGTTGCGGCTCTGCTCTCCACCGAGTCGGCGAGGACCGTCACACTGGCCGGCCCCGGCGGCTCGGGCAAGACGCGGCTCGCGATCGAGGTCGCGCGACGCGTCGCCGACGAATTTCCGCACGGTGTGTGGTGGGTGCCCCTCGCCGACCTTCGGGACCCTGCCGACGTGGTGCCGGCGATGCTCGACGCGGCGGGCGTCCACGGGGATTCCATCACTGCGTTCGGCGGACGGCGACTGCTCCTAGTGATCGACAATGCCGAGCACCTGCTCCCCGGGCTGACCGCAATCCTTGGCGAATTCGGGCGCGTCGACGGACCGAGTGTGCTGACGACGAGCCGCGAACGCCTCGGATTGCGAGAAGAGCGGATCTGGCCGGTGCCGCCGCTGGCGACCTCGGACGGCGTGGCGCTGTTCGTCGCGCGAGCTCACGCGCTCGACCCAACGTTCGCGACCACGCCGCTGGTCGACGAGCTGTGTCGCCGGCTCGAGAACATGCCGCTCGCCATCGAGCTTGCCGCCGCGCGAATGCGCGTCTTCACGCCGCGGCAGCTGCTGAGCCGGCTTTCGGAGCGTCTCGACCTTCTGAAGGCCGACGGCCGCGACCCGCGGCAGCGATCCCTGCGTGCGACGATCGAATGGAGCCACGGGCTCCTGAACGAGCCCGAGCGCCGCCTCTTCCGGAACCTGTCCATATTCGTCGGCGGGTTCACGCTCGAAGCCGCCGAGGAGGTGGCCGGCGGCGGCCCGGACACTCTCGAGTCCCTCGTCGACAAGAGCCTCGTTCGACCGCGCGATGATCAGGATCGCCGGCGCTTCGCCTTCCTCGAGTCGATTCGCGAGTTCGCCGACGGAGAGCTCACCGGTGCCGAACGCGCAGCGGCTGCGGATCGGCATGCCGAGTACTACGGCCGCCTTGCAGATGGCCTGGAAGATGGATCACTATCCGCATCCGAAGCGCAGCTCGACGCCGAGGTGATGAACCTGCGCGCGGCCGCGACGTGGGCGATGGAGCGGGGTGACGGCACGCTCGCGGCGCGGATCCTGACCGGACCGCGAGACGTCGAATTTCGCACCGAAGCGGGGGCTGCCCGTGCTCTCCTCGAACGGGCATTGGAGCTCGGCATCACCGATCGATCGGTACGAATCCGGACGCTCGGGTCGCTGGCCTTCGCGGCATATCGTCAGGGCGATCGATCGGCGGCACGATCCGCGGCGGACGAGTCGGAGTCGCTCGCGCGGCTCGCCGGCAATGCCTCGCTGCTCGGACAGGCACTGATGATGGTCGGAGTGGCGGATACCGGAGATGGCGCATTTGATGCCGCCACCGGCCACTTCACCGAAGCGGTCGACTGCTTCGCACGGGCTGACACGCCGCTGTGGAGGGCTCGGGCGCTTGCCAACCTCGGCGATCTGGCGCTGACGAGACGCGACTTTCGGTCGGCACTCGACCTCGCCGATGAGGCCATTGCGATCTTCAACGCCTGCGGGGAGCCCGACGAGGCGCTCGTCGCGCGTGTCAACCGAGCGTGCGCCAAGGCCTTCCTGGGCATGGTCGACGCGGCGTGGCACGAGGTTCGCTCGTGCGTCCCGCGCTTGATGGAGCAGCAGGATCGCTATGTCTTCGGCTGCGCGCTTCGGGCCGCCGCCCTGGTGCGCGCCATTGAAGGACGGCTGGAGACCGCCTCAACGCTTCTCGGCGCCAGCGAGGCCGTGCGCGAGTCGCTCGGTGCGGCGCTGGAACCGAGCGAACAGGTCGTGAACGATCGCATCATCGAGCTCATCGGCGATCGGTCTGCCTTCGGCGAGATTGGGACGATGACCGACGAGCAGGCCGCGGGCCTCGTCCTGCATCCTGGCTGAGAATCGGGATCAGGCCTCGATGCGGTTGATCTGCGCCCCCAGCGCGACGAGCTTCGCCTCGATCTGCTCGTAGCCGCGATCCACGTGCTCGATGCCGGAGATGACGGACGTCCCGGTCGCCGCAAGCGCGGCGAGGATGAGCGTCGCACCAGCACGAAGGTCGGCGATGCTCACCTCCGCCCCATGGAGCGGCGTCGGCCCGGTGATGCGAGCGCGCCGCTCGTCGAGGATCTCGACGGCGGCACCCATCCGCTGGAGCTCACGAAGGTGGTCGAGCCGGTCCTCGAAGATCGTCTCGTGGATGGTCGAGACGCCCGAGGCCTGCGTCAGGAGCACGGACAGCGGCGCCTGGAAATCGGTCGCGAAGCCGGGGTAGGGATCGGTCCGGATATCCACCGGTCGGAGCTCCGGGCCGTCGCAGCAGCGGACGCGGAGGCAGGCGGCGGCGGCATCGGCTTCGTAGGGGACCCCGATGCGATCGCAGACCCCCAGGAAGGCGCCCATGTGCTCGAAGTTGATCCCGTTCAGCGTGACCTCGCCACGCGTGATCGCGGCGGCGATGGCAAACGTCTCGGCCTCCAGCCGGTCGCCGAGGACCCGATGCTCGGTGCCGCCCAGGCGATCCACCCCCTCGATCTCGATCCGGCGCTCGGTAGTGCGCGAAATCCGCGCGCCCATGGTGGTGAGCATGGCGATCAGGTCGTCGATCTCCGGCTCGAGTGCCGCGTTGTCGATCACCGTCGTGCCGTGGGCCATGGTCGCCGCGAGGATCACGTTCTCCGTGCCCATGACGGTGACCATCGGGAACTCGACGTGCGCGCCACGCAGCCCGCCGGACGGGGCGGCGGCGAAGTAGTAGCCGTTGCGGTAGACGATCGATGCGCCCATCCGCTCCATGGCGGCGACGTGGAAGTCCACCGGACGTCGGCCGATCCGGTCGCCACCGGGGTTCGGCAGGATGACGCGCCCAAATCGCGCCAGCATCGGTCCGAGGAGGAGGAAGGAGGCGCGCATCTTCAGCGCCGCCTCGAGCGGGACGAACGGCCATTGCGCATCGGTCGCGCGAATCTCGAGCGCGTCGCCGTTGGAGCGCTTCACCTCGAAGCCGATATCGGTCATCAGCTCCCGCAGGATCGCGACGTCGCTGATCTTGGGGACGTTGCGGAGCACGCAGCGCTCATCGGTCAGGACGGCCGCGGCCATCATCTTGAGCACGGCGTTCTTGGCGCCGGCGATGCGGACCTCGCCGGTGAGCGGACGGCCACCG
>DASTTX010000154.1:0-11432 GCA_035759945.1 Candidatus Limnocylindria bacterium
GATGAGGCGGGTGCGCGCGTCCAGGAAGGGCCGGAACAGGCCGATCGCATTGCTGCCACCGCCGACAGATGCCACCGCCAGATCCGGCAGCCGGCCGATGCGCTCGAGGAGCTGCGCGCGCGCCTCGCGACCGATGACCGACTGCAGCTCGGCGACCATGTCCGGATACGGGTGCGGCCCCGCAGCCGAGCCAAGGATGTAGGCAGTATCGGCGACGTTGGAGACCCAATCCCGCAGCGCCTCGTTGAGCGCGTCGCGCAGGGTGCCGTGGCCGGTCGCCACCGGGCGAACCTCGGCGCCGAGCAGGTGCATGCGGCGGACGTTCGGCGCCTGGCGCTCGATATCGGTGGTGCCCATGTACACGACGCATGTCATGCCGATGAGCGCGCAGGCTGCTGCGGTCGCAACCCCATGCTGGCCGGCGCCGGTCTCGGCCACGACCCGCGTCTTGCCCATCCGCTTCGCGAGCAGCCCCTGCCCGAGCGCGTTGTTGATCTTGTGCGCGCCGGTGTGCGCGAGATCCTCACGCTTCAGGAAGACGCGGACGTCGGTGCGAGCGTCATCGGCGAGAGCATGCGGCGCGACCTCGTACAGCGGTGTCGGGCGACCGATGAAGTCGCGCTGGAGCCTGGCGAGCTCGCGCCGGAAGGTCGGTTCGCGTCGGGCGTCCGTCCACGCCGCGGTCAGCTCCTCGAGCGGCGGGATGAGGGTCTCGGGCACGTAGCGGCCGCCGAACGCACCGAAGCGACCACGGCGCGTAACGCGATCCGCCCCGGTGGGCTCGCGACGGGCGGCTCGCACGAACGCGCCGATGCGAGCGGCATCCGGCTGGCCGTCACGCTCCAGTCCGGAGGCGGCATCCACCAGTGCCGGACGGGCCCCGCGGACCACCTCCTCGACGTTCGACGGCGTGAGCCCGCCCGCCAGGCCGACGGGAAGGATCCGATTGAGGCGCCGCGCGATCTCGACGGGCGCATTGGCGCCGCTGCCGCCGCCGGCCGACGCCGGTGAGCCCTCCAGCAGCACGTGGCTGGCGCCGGCCGCGTACCACGCTTCGGCGGTGCACAGCGCCGATCGAACGCCGGACGGCGCATGGACCACCCCGATGACGGGATCCAGGCGCGCTGCTTCGCCGGTCAGCCAGGCGGGTGGCGCATCGTGGCCGGCGAGCTGCACGCCACGAATTCCGCTGGCATCGACGGCCGCGCTGACGTCTCGCTCGGATGCGCCGCGGAACACCAGCACCGGTCGCACCCGCTGAAGGCCCTGCGCCAGGCGGCCGGCCTCGGCCGCGGAAACCGCACGCCGGGCTCCCGGTGCCACGACGAAGCCGGCGAAGTCCGCGTCGGCCCTGACGGCGGCCACCGCGCCCGCGGCGGTGCGTGTGCCGCACACCTTGACCTCCGGCCGCGTCGGGTGAGCCGGGATTGGCTGTCTTGCGCGTCGCTGCGCCGTGTCGAGGAGCTCACCAAGCCGGTCGGCTGGATCAGTCGCCTGGAGCAGGACGGTTCCCATCAGCACGGCGTGCGCGCCGGCTCGGCCAGCATCGTCAACATGTGCGGCCTCACTGAGCCCGCTCTCGGCGACCAGGGTTGCCCCGCTGTCACGCGCTCGCGACAGGAGCCGGAGCGCCTCGTCGCGATCGACGCGGAGGCTGTCGAGGTCCCGCGCGTTGACGCCGACGAGCGTGGCGCCGGCGGCCAGGGCACGCTCCAGGTCGTCGTCGGTGTGCACCTCGACCAGTGCGTCGAGGCCGGCCTCGGCGGCCACGTCGATGAGCCCGCGCAGTGCCGAGTCGTCCAGCGCGCGAACGATCAGCAGCACGGCGCCGGCACCGAGCGCCCTGGCCTGCCAGACCTGGTACGGATCGACGGTGAAGTCCTTGCGGAGCACCGGGATGCCAGCGCCCGCGGCGGCCACGAGATCGTCGTCGGATCCGCCAAATCGGGTCGGCTCGGTCAGGACGGAGAGTGCGGTCGCACCGGCGGTCGCGTACGCGTGCGCGAGGTCGCGAACCGCGCGCGAGCCCTCCCCCACCGCGGCGAAGCCGCCGGTCGACGGCGACGAGCGCTTGATTTCGGCGATGACGGCCGTGTGATCCGCATATCGCAGCGCCGCCTCAAAGCGTGGCGCGGGCGGCATGGCCGCCACCTGCCGCCGCAGCTCGGCGAACGGCGTCACCCGGCGGTCGGCGCGAACGCGGCGCCGCGAGGCGTCCAGCAGGTCGCCGAGCAGCGTCATGCGCCGTTCCCCGCCGCCCGCGTCACCACGTCCGCGGCCCGTCCGGAATCGATCGCATCCGCGGCGCAGGCGACGCCATCGGCAATGTCCGCGGTCGCACCGGCCACGAACAGTGCCGCGCCTGCGTTGAGCAGCACCACGTCCCGCGCGGGACCGGGCTCGCCCCCGAGCACCGAGAGCGCGATCGCCGAGTTGAGCTGCGCGTCGCCACCGGTCAGGGCGGCCAGCGGCGCCCGCGCGAGGCCAACGTCGGCGGCATCGATCACGATCTCGCGCGTGGCGCCATCCTCGACCAGCAGGGCCCGATTCGGACCCGCCAGCGACAGCTCATCGGTGCCGTCGGCGCCGTGGACGACGATCGCCCGCTCGGCCTCGAGCCGGCTCAGGGCGCCCGCCATGACCGACACCAACGACGGATCCGCCACGCCCAGCAGCTGCCGCCGGACGCGGGCCGGCGAGCTCAGCGGGCCGAGCAGGTTGAACGCCGTCCGGATCGGCAGGCCGCGCCGGATCGGCATGGCGTGCTTCATGGCCGGGTGGTAGGCCGGCGCGAAGATGAAGCCGAAGCCGATCTCGCGGATCGACCGACCGACTGCCTCCGGGCCGGGATCGAGCGGGATGCCCAGCGCCTCGACCACATCGGCCGATCCGCTGCGGCTGGTGATCGCCCGGTTGCCGTGCTTGGCGACCGGCACGCCCGCTCCCGCCACCACGAACGACGCCAGCGTCGAGATGTTGAAGGTGTGCAGCCCATCGGCGCCGGTGCCGCACAGGTCGACCGCCCCGTCAGGTGCGTCGACCCGGACCGCGCGCGCGCGCATGACGCGCGCGAATGCCGCGAGCTCCTCGGCGGTCTCGCCCCGCATCCGCAGCATGGCCAGCAGCGCCGCGACCTGGACCTCCGAGGCGGCACCGTCCATGAGCTCCTCCATGGCAGCCTCGGCCAGGGCAGCCGGCAGGGGCGCTCCCCCCGCCGCCAGCTCGACCGCCGCTGTGACTGCCGGACGCATCGGTGTCTCCTGGTCGTTCATGCGGTGACCTCCAGGCGCGACAGGAAGCCGGCCATGAGCGCGGCGCCGTCATCGGTCAGGATGGATTCGGGGTGGAACTGGAAGCCCTGCACCGGATGCGACCGATGGCGCACGCCCATGACCAGGCCGTCGTCGGACCAGGCGGTCAGCTCCAGCTCCGGCGGCAGCGATGCACGCTCGATGGCCAGCGAGTGATAGCGGGCGGCAATGAACGGTGAGGGGAGGCTCGCGAAGGCGGCCGCGCCGGCATGGTGGACCGCTCGGGCCTTGCCATGCACCGGCGGCACGCGCACCACGCTCGCGCCGTAGGCGACGCCGATCGCCTGGTGGCCGAGGCAGATCCCCAGGATCGGCACCGATGGACCCAGGTCGCGCACCAGCTCCACGCTGATGCCGGCGTTCTCGGGACGAGATGGACCGGGCGAAATGACGATGGCGTCCGGGTCGAGCGCACGGATCTCATCGACGCTGACCTCGTCGTTGCGCGCCACCGTCACGTCCGCGCCAAGCCCACCGATCAGGTGGACGAGGTTGTAGGTGAATGAGTCGTAGTTGTCGAGGACGAAGACGCGCTGGCTCATCGGCTCACCTTCCCTGCGCCGATGGCGGCCAGCATCGAGGCAGCCTTGGCTGCGACTTCCGCGGCCTCGCGCTGCGGCGTCGAGTCGGCGACGATGCCGGCACCGGCGTGGACCGATGCGACGCCGTCGCGGATGACGGCGCTGCGGATGGTGATCGCGCACTCGACGTGATGCGGGCTGAAGTAGCCGACCGCCCCGCCGTACGGGCCGCGGCGCTCGCCCTCGATCTCGGCGATGGCCTGCATTGCACGCACCTTGGGCGCACCGCTCAGGGTGCCTGCCGGAAAGAGCGCACGAACGGCGTCGAAGGCATCCAGCTCCGGGCGCAATTCCCCCTGCACCTCGGAGACGAGGTGCATCACGTGGCGGTAGCGCTCGACCTCGCGGAGGCTGGTGACCTCCACGCTGGCCGGCGCGGCCACGCGCCCGACGTCGTTGCGCGCGAGGTCGACAAGCATGGCGTGCTCCGCCAGCTCCTTCGGATCGGCACGAAGCTCCGCTTCCAGGCCCGCATCCTCGCCCGGGTCCTCGTGGCGTGGTCGTGTCCCGGCGATCGGCCGCGTGACGACCTCGCTCCCGCTGACCCTCACGAGCAGCTCGGGTGACGCGCCCACCAGCGCCGCCCCGGGTGCCACGCTGGTCAGGTCGAGGTAGTAGAGGTATGGCGACGGGTTGATGCGACGCAACGAGCGATAGATCTCGATCGGCGTCCGCTCCGTGCGCACGCTGAAGCGCCGCGCGATGACAGCCTGGAGCATCTCGCCGGCGTGGATCTCGTCGACCAGCTGTTGAACACCAGCCTCGAATCGGTGACGAGCGGCCTCATCGGCCTCCGGTGGCACACCAGACGCCGCGATCGGGGCAGGCACTTCGGACGCTATGGGTGAGCCGATGACATCCGCCACGCGCTGGAGCCGTTCACCCGCATCCGCATCATCGAGCGTCGCCAGCCGTGCCACCTGCGCGAGGTGGTCGAAGACGATGATCGTCGACGGCAGGTGGAAGACGGCGTCGGGCATGTCCAGCGGGTCCGCTTCCGGAACGGGCACGCGCTCCCAACGCGCTGCGACCTCGTAGGCTAGGTAGCCGACGCCGGCGTACAGCGCCAGGTCGGGGTCGTCCGCGGCCGTCGCAGGCGGAAGGAGGCCGCGCAGCGCCTCGAGCGGGTCATTTGCCGCCACCTCGTGGCGATCGTTCGGGCCGATCAGGACCCCGTGATCGCCGCGCACCTCGAGCGTCCGCCCGTGCACGCCGAGGAGCGAGTAGCGACCGTACCGCGCGCCTTCCTCCACCGACTCGAGCAGGAAGGCGCACTCGACGCCCAGGCGCAGGGCGGCCGCCACGGGCGTCAGCGTGTCGGCTGACAGCTCCAGGCTGCGCGTGCGGGGCGGTGTGGCGATCGCGGTCTGCATCGGCTTCTCTCGGGGTACGACAAAGCCTCCATCCATGAGGGACGGAGGCTTCTTCCGCGGTGCCACCCTTGGTTCGGACCGATGCGGTCCGCACTTGGCTCGCACGGGCCCGTCGATGACTGGCCGATGCGCTGGCCGCTCTAACGGTGGCCTTCCGTCGCCGCCTACTCGGTCTGCGCCTCGGCGTATATACGGTATACGCTGGCAGTGCCATTCGGAGCGAGGCTCGCGGGTCCATTCGCCATCGTCGTGCCACGCCGGCTTGCACCATCCCGGCTCGCTGCGGTGGCCGTGCGACTGGGTACTCGTCCCGGTCGACGCCGTGTTCGATTGGCCGGCATCCTAGGCTCGCGCTTCAACGGCCGTCAAGCGTTTGACGCGGTCGGGCACCATGCGCGGATGGAGGAGCGACGGAAGGCGATCGTCACGGGCGCCGCCGCGGGCATCGGCCGGGCGACCGCCGAGCGCCTGGGGGCCGATGGCTGGCGCGTGATCGGGATTGATCGTTCCGAGGCATCCATCGATGGTGTTCGGCTCGTGCTCGGCGACGCAAGCGATGCATCTGTTCTTCGCGACGCGGTCGATCGGTGTGGCGGGGCGCTCAACGCGCTCATCTGCTCGGCGGGAATTCCACCTTCGGGTCCGTGGGACAGCCGCGAGCATTGGGACGAGGTCATCGGCGTCGACCTCACCGCCCCATACGAGGCGCTGCGCGTGTGCTGGCCGGCGCTCGTTGCCGCGCGAGGATCGGCGGTGCTGGTGGGGAGCATCGTCGGCTCCCTGGAGGGCTCGCTTCGTTCGCCGGCGTATGCCGCCGCCAAGGCTGGCATCGAGGGCCTGGCGCGATCGTTCGCGGTCATCGGCACCCCCGACGGCGTTCGGGTCAATGTCGTCGCACCCGGCGCGATCGCCACCGACTTCGACGAGCGGCTCCTCCCCGCCGACCAGCGCAGCGACGTCCCGCTCGGCCGCATGGGAACGGCCGATGAGGTGGCCGGCGTCATCGGCTTCCTGCTGGGTCCGGACGCGTCCTACGTGACCGGGGCGGTCTGGACGGTCGATGGCGGGCGCACCGTCCTCTCGAATGCGGATGCCGGCCGCCTACGGCCGGAGTGACGTTGGTCCGCCCTCGGGAATAACGGCCACTACTTCGCAAACGGTTGACACGGTCGACACCGCGGCCGTAGAGTCCGCGGCACCAATGTTCCAGAAGTGGTTTTACGTGTAGCGGGTACGAGGCAGGCGAGTAGATCTCGCCGGCGCAGGCACTCGTGCCCGCAGACGCAGGAAGCGAAAGCTCCTGCGTTTTTTGTTTCCCTTCGAGACCGCATCGGCCACGGAGGGCCAGCGGGAGAGGCGGCAATCGAATGATCGTGGTGATGCGTCCATCGGCGACGCGGCAAGAGGTCGACGGGGTCAGGCGAAGCATCGAGGAGCATGGCCTCGAGGCGTTCCTGAGCGTCGGTGAGGAGCGGACGGTGATCGGCGTCGTCGGCGACGTCGAGCGCATCAGCCACCTCGGCACGCTGCCGGGCGTCGACCAGGTGATCCGGGTCAGCTCGCCATACAAGCTCGCCAGCCTCCAGCAGCCCGGTGAGCGGACGCGCGTCCGCATCGGTTCAGCCGTCGAGATCGGCCTGGGCAGCGAGCTGGTGGTCATGGCCGGGCCCTGCGCCGTCGAGTCACGCGACCAGCTGCTGCAGACGGCCCGATGCGTCGTCCGCGAGGGCGCGCGCGTGCTGCGCGGTGGCGCGTACAAGCCACGCACCAGCCCGTACTCGTTCCAGGGCCTCGGCGCGCCCGCGCTGAAGGTGCTGGCGGAGGCACGCGAGGCAACCGGCCTGCCGGTCATCAGCGAGGTGGTCGATCCCCACGACGTCGAGATCTTCGACGAGCACGTCGACGTCCTCCAGGTCGGCGCGCGCAACATGCAGAACTTCGCGCTGCTGCGCGCCGTGGGTCGCAGCCGTCACCCGGTCCTGCTCAAGCGCGGGCCCTCGGCGACCATCGAGGAGTGGCTGCTCGCCGCCGAGTACATCCTGGCCGCCGGCAACCCAAACGTGATCCTGTGCGAGCGCGGCATCCGCACCTTCGAGACCGCCACCCGCAACACGCTCGACCTCTCGGCCGTGCCGGTCCTGCGCGAGAAGACGCACCTGCCGATCGTCGTGGATCCCAGCCATGGCACCGGCCACCGCAGCCTGGTCGGACCGATGGCGCTCGCCGGCGCGGCCGTCGGCGCCGATGGGCTGCTGATCGAGGTCCATCCGGATCCGGCCAACGCGCGATCCGATGGCGACCAGAGCCTAAGCTTCGACGAGTTCGGCGACCTGATGGACGAGCTGCGACGCCTCCAGTTCGTCCGCAGCTCCGAGCCCGCGGCTCCCGCGGAGGAGCGAGCGGTCGTGGCCAGCGGGATCGAGGAGCTTCGGACGCGGATCGATGACATGGACGCGCGGCTGGCCGAGCTCGTCCAGGAACGCGCTGCGGTCGCGCTCGAGGTCCAGCGGCGGCGTGACCCTGGTGCCCACGGGCACGACGTGCGGCGCGAGCGCGCATTGCTCGAGCGGGCGTCCAGCATTGGCTCCGGGCCGATGACACCGGTCGAGCTGACGATGGTGTTCGACGCCATCCTGCGGGCGTCGCGATCGGTGCAGCGCCGTCACGCGCAGTCCGTCGTGATGGACGAGGATGCGGCCGTCGGATCCGGTCGGTGACCCCCGTCGTCGCGCCCGCTGCCATCGAGCCCGCGAATCGCCTGCGCGGGCGGCTGGAGCTGCCGGCTGACAAGTCGATCGGGCACCGGGCGCTCATCGTCAACGGGCTGTCGGGCGGCCCGGCCACGGTCACGATGCGCTCACCCGGTCTCGACGTGCTCAGCACGGCCGCATGCCTTCGAGCGCTCGGGGTATCGGTGGACGAAGAGACCGATGGCGTCCACATCCGATTCGACGTCTCCGGCACGCCCGGCGTTGACGCAACGCTGGACTGCGGGAACTCGGGCACGACGATGCGGCTCCTGGCCGGCGCGGTCGCGGCGCTGCCGCTGCGCGTCACGTTCGACGGCGACGCATCCCTCCGGTCGAGGCCGATGGAACGCGTGGCGTCGCTGCTGCGCGCCGCCGGCGCCCGGGCCGTGACCACGGATGGCCATGCGCCGATGACGGTCTCCGGCCGTCGCCAGCTCGCTCCCGTGACGCACCGGCTGCCGGTGGCGAGCGCGCAGCTGCTGGGCGCCGCCTCGCTGGCGGCGCTCGGCGCCCAGGGAGAGACGCGGATCGAGACGCCGGCACCGACGCGCGATCACACCGAGCGGATGCTGCGCGCGGCGGGCGTCGACATTCGCCGCGATGGCCTCACGACGACGGTCGTCGGACCGGCACGCCTGGAACCGCTCTCGACGACGGTGCCCGGCGACATCTCGTCGGCAGCCCCGTGGCTGGTCGCGGGCGCCATGCATCCCGAGGCCGAGATCACCATCACCGGCGTCGGCCTCAACCCGACTCGCACCGCGCTCATCGGCGTGCTTCGACGGATGGGCGCCCACATCGAGATGACCGTCACCGAGGAGAGTGGCCCCGAGCCGATCGGCGACCTTCGCGTGCGCGGCGGCCAGCCGCTGTCGGCGGTGCGAATCCATGCCGCGGAGGTCGCGTCGCTCATCGACGAGCTGCCGCTGCTCGGCGTCGCCATGGCCGCTGCCGACGGCACCTCCGAGCTCCGCGACGCGGGAGAGCTGCGCGTCAAGGAGTCGGACCGCATCGCGGCGACGGTCGCGGGGCTGCGGGCCATCGGTGCCGTGGCGGAGGAGCTGCCGGACGGCTGGCGCGTGCGCCGCGGACAACCGCGCCATGCGCAGATCACCACGCACGGGGATCATCGGATCGCGATCGCCTTCGCCATTGCCGCCGCCGCAGGGGTGGCCAGCTCGGTGGAGCTGGACGACGCGGAGTGCGTATCCGTCTCGTATCCCGGCTTCTGGCACGACCTGGCGACGGTGCGCGCATGAGGCGCCTTCGTCTTCTGACGGCGGGCGAGTCGCACGGGCCGGGGCTGGTCGGCGTGCTCGAGGGGCTCCCGGCCGGGATGCGCGTCGACACGAAGCTGGTCGACCGCGACCTCGAACGGCGCCAGCACGGCTACGGCAGCGGCCGCCGTATGCAGATCGAGCGCGACCGCGTGCGGTGGACGGCCGGCATTCGCTACGGGCGCACGCTGGGCGGACCCATCGGCTTCGCGCTCGAGAACCGCGACTGGGCGAACTGGACCGATCGCATGGCGGTCGAGCCGATCCCGGCATCGCGGCGCCCGAAGCCGATCACCCGGGCACGACCAGGTCACATCGACCTGGCCGGCGCGCTCAAGTACGACACTGATGACGTGCGCGACGTCCTCGAGCGGGCCTCGGCGCGGTCGACCGCCCCCCGCGTCATCGCCGGGGCACTGGCGCGCCAGCTCCTGGCGACGTGCGGCGTCCGGATCTGGAGCTTCGTCGATCAGCTCGGGCCGGTCCGCGCCTTCCCGGACGCCGATGATTTACTGGCCTGCATCCCCGCCGATTGGCCCGACCGCGACCTCGCCGATCCCTCGCCGCTGCGCTGCCCCGATCCCGACGCCGAGCGCGCGATGCTGGCGGAGGTGGATGCGGCGAAGGAGGCCGGCGACTCGATCGGCGGCTCGTTCGTGGTCGTCGCCAGCGGCGTGCCCATCGGGCTCGGGTCGTCAGCGGAGTGGGACACGCGGCTCGACGGCCTGCTGGCCGGCGCGACCATGGCCATCCCCGGGGTGAAGGGGGTGGAGATCGGTCTGGGCTTCGGCACCGTCGAGCGGCGCGGGAGCGCCGTCCATGACGTCGTCGAGGCTGCCGGCGAGTGGCGGCGAGCGACGAACCGGGCGGGTGGGATCGAGGGCGGCATCAGCAACGGCGAGCCGATTGTCGTGCGGGCCGCTCAGAAGCCGGTCTCCACGCTGCGAACGCCGCTGCCGAGCGTCGACATGGTCAGCGGCGAGAGCGGCCGCGCGCACATCGAGCGCAGTGACGTCACGGTCCTGCCGCGCGCGGCGATCGTGGGCGAGGCGATGGTCGCGCTCGTGCTGGCCGACCAGCTGCTCGTCTCGTTCGGCGGCGACACCATCGGCGACGTGCGCGCCGCGATCGCGCGGCGCCGGCGCCGGACCCAACGCGGGCCCGGATGACCGCCGTGGCGGTGCTGCTCGGGCAGCACATCTCGTACTCGGCGTCGCCTGCCGTCCACAACGCGGCATTCGCGGCGCTCGAGATGGATGCTCGGTACGAGCTGCGCGACGTCGACAGCCTGGCCCTGGCCGACGAGGTCGCCGCGATCCTCGACGAGGGGCGCATCGGTGCGAACGTGACCCAGCCGCACAAGATGGCCGTGTGCGAGCTGGTTGACGACATCGCGCCCGAGGTCCGACGGCTCGGGGCCGCGAACACCATCGTGCGCAGCGGCGGCCGGCTGGTCGCGCGCAACACCGATCTCGCCGCGATCGCGGCGGAGCTGCCGAGCGGCGTCCATCGGGCCGTCGTGCTCGGCGCAGGCGGCGCGTCGCGCGCCGTGGTGGCCGCGCTCCGGGATGCGGGCTGTCGCGGCGTGCTGGTCCTCGACCGCGCTGGCTGGGCCAACCTGCCGGGGGCCCTGGTCACGGCACAGCTTCTCGTCAACGCGACGCCGATCGGCACAGCGTCCGACGAGACTCCCGTGCCGGCCCGGCTGCTTCACTCCCGGCTGCGCGTGCTCGACCTGGTCTACCGGCCGAGCCCGACCCGCCTGGTGCGCGAGGCGCGCGCGGCCGGTGCCCTGGCCCACGACGGATCAGGCGTGCTGCTGCGGCAGGCGGCGTTGAGCTTCGCGATGTGGACCGGCCGCCAGCCGCCCATCGACGCCATGCGCGCGGCCCTGGACGCCGAGCTCGGGATCGCGAGCCATGCCTGACGGCATCGTGCTGGTCGGCATGCCGGCCAGCGGCAAATCGAGCGTCGGCCGAATCATGGCCGGCCGCCTCGACCGCCCCTTCGTCGACACCGATGAGCTGGTCGCGCAACGGCTCGGCATGCCGGTGCCGGCCTACCTCGAGCGCCACGGCGAGCCAGCGTTCCGCGCCGTTGAAGCCGATGCGGTGGCGGCGGCGTGCAGGATCGACGGCGC
>DASTTX010000155.1:0-7637 GCA_035759945.1 Candidatus Limnocylindria bacterium
CCACCCCGTCCACGGCCGCCGCGACTTCGACGAGCGGTCTCGGTGGTGGCGAGCTCGGCGCTCTGCGCGTCGGTATCAATGGGCGCTTCCGTGAGATCCTCCACGACGGCATCGGGCGCCGACTCCGCGATCGCTTCGTCATCGGCCTCGGACGGCTCCTCGACCGGAACGGCCGTGCGCCGGCTGGATCGTGATGGCGGGGCGGCCGGCGCCTCGACGCGGACCGTATCGGCGGCGGCAACCGCCGACTTGGGCGCCGCCAGGATGCGAGCTTCCTCGCCACCAACGCCCAGGATGCCGCGGCTGCCCTGGCCCAGGATCTCGATGTCGAGATCGCTCAGGTCGGCGCTGAACTCCGCCATGGCGGCGCGGATCGCCTCTTCAACATTCTTGCCCGTGAATTCTCGGAAGGTCATCGTTTTCGGCCTCTTCGTTTGGCACCACCCTGCTTCCGGTTCGGGGGCCGCGGATTGCTGCGGCTGCCGCCGGGAGCGGTGGCGCGGGGGTTCGAGGATTGGGGGCTCTCGGCCGGCGCATCGGTCGTGTCGACTCGCTTCGGACGCTGCGCGGCGTTCGCGTCGATCCCCGACTGTGCCCAGGAGGGCGCCCAGCCGAAGAGCGGGAAGAGGTTGCCCCAACCCATGATCAGATACTGCTGGACCACGAGGTACGCGGTGTACACGATCCAGTACAGGATCAGGCCGCTCGGGAAGATGCCGCCCCAGATGATGGTGAGCAACGGGAACGTGTAAGTCATCGTGCTCGTCATTCCGGCGGTCGGATCGTCCGGATTCGGCTTCTGGCTCGTCATGCGGACCTGCACGAACTGCAGGATGGCGGCGATGACGGCCAGGAGAGAGAGCGCGAAGCCGACCCCAGGGATCGGGATCGCGAAGACATGGTCGATCCGCGCGAGATCCAGGTTGAGCAGCCAGCCGACGGTGGTGTCGACGTGGTCGGTCAGCTTGAGCGGATCGATGAGCTGGCAGTTGAGCGGCAGCAGCTGCGGCAGCTGGGAGAACTCCGGCAGGCTGCAGGAGCCGCTCACCGGGACCTGGAAGGTGTGCGCCTGCTCGAGCGCGCGGATGTCGAGCGCCGAGTTCAGCGTCTTGAACGCTTGCGACGCGACCTGCTCCGCGGAGAGCGTGACAGTGCCGGCCGCCCGCAGCAGCGCCTGGTACAGCGCGAACAGGATTGGCAGCTGGAGCACGACCGGCAGACAACCGGCGGCCGGGTTGACGCCGTGCTCCTTGTACAGCGCCATCGTCTCTTCCGAGACCTTCTGGCGGTTGCCCTTGTGCTTGCGCTGCACCTCCTTGATGAGGGGCTGCATCCGCTGCATTTCCTTCTGCGAACGGATCTGCTTGACGAACAGCGGCGCCAGCACGGTGCGGATGACGATCGTGAAGACGATGATCGCCAGCGCGAAGTCGAAGAACGGGAGCCGATAGACGAAGACGAGGAGGTTGAAGAGCGGGAGGAAGAAGACATCCCACGGCGGGGTGAAGTGCTCGATCCCCAGAAAGCCGGCGGCGATGATCGGGCTCAAGTCAGCTCTTCTCGTCTAGCGGACCGGGTCATAGCCGCCCGGGTGGAAGGGGTTGCAGCGGCCGATGCGCTTCGCGCCCATCCACGCGCCGCGCACGAGGCCGTATCGCTCGATGGCCTGGTACGTGTAGGCCGAGCAGGTGGGCGAATAGCGGCAGCTGGGCGGCATCCATGCCGTCAGCCTCTGGTAGGCGATGATCAATCCCAGTCCGATGTTGCGGCCGATTGTCTTCATGTACCGATGTCCGACCTCGCCAGGAGCGCGTCGATCGCCGCTCCCAGCTCGGCGTGGCTCGCCTCGCCCGCGGCCGGCCTGGCGATCAGGAGGAGGTCCCATCCGGGACCGATCCTGCGCTCGAGCCGCTCTCGCATGAGTGCCCGCAGTCGACGACGAACCCGATTGCGCTGAACGGCGCCGCCGATCGTCCGCGGCGTCGACAGCCCGATGCGCGTCTCGCCCCCATCGGTCCTCAACCAACGGAGGACCAGCAACGGGGTCGAGCGCGCGGTTCCCTGACGGCCAAGAGCCTCGAAGTCCGCGCGGCGCCGGAGCATCGGCAGCACGGGCACTTCCTTCGCGGCCCTCAGCGGTCAGACGGTGAGCCGCTTGCGCCCCTTGGCTCGACGACGAGCGAGCACGCGCCGACCGCCCTTCGTAGCCATCCGGGCCATGAAGCCATGCTCGCGCTTGCGCGAGCGCTTCTTGGGCTGATAGGTCCTCTTCGACATGGGTGCGTGCCGTTTCCTCGTTCAACGTTCGCGTTTCGAGCCCTTCACACACGAACGGCTGGCGTTCCGCCAGCCTGCGCGCACGAAGAATTGGCCCGTCTCGCTCTGATCGGCGATTCTACCGGCGGCACGGCGTGGCGGTCAAACCCTACAGCCCGCTCGGAGCGGCGCCAGGTTGCACCGCGTGGAACCAATCGCGAACGACCGCGCCGTCCGTCAACCTGCGTTGCACCCGGTGCAACCCACCGCGAAGGAGGGGCCGTTTGTTCGGAATTGGTTCTGCCGGGTGCAAACTGGCTGAGCAAACGCGGCCCGACGCGACCGCTGGAGCCAGGTCTTCCGCGGGTGCGACGGGCGCCGGCGGCGGCCCCCGGGAGGAATCGTACCGATTCATTGCCCCGCCGAATCGGCCGCTGCTATAGTGGCGACCCCCGGCCCGGACCGCCCGCTTCACAGTCCGATTCGGCCCGGTGGCAGCACTCATCTCGGACCCGGTTCAGGCCCGCATTTCGGCTCGGAGACCCTCGATTGATGGAAGCCAAGCAGGTGTGGCGCGCCGCCCTCGGCGAGCTGCAGGTCAGCCTCTCCCCGGCAAACTTCGAGACCTGGCTCAAGGACACACAGCTCGTCGAGATCGAGGACAACCGCTACCGGATCTCCGCACCGAATGGCTTCGCACGTGACTGGCTCGACAACCGATATCGCCCGCTGATCAGCCAGACCCTGGCGCGGGTCGTCGGCGGCTCGGTCCAGGTCGAATTCATCGTCGCCGATGCATCCGGCCCGGTCCCGGAGCAGGTCGACGAAGAGGCGCAGGTCACCATGCCGCCGCTCTCGGCCGGCGGCAACGCGATCAACCTCAACACGCGCTACACGTTCAACAACTTCATCGTCGGCTCCGCCAACCGGCTCGCGCACGCCGCGGCGCTGAGCGTCGCCGAGCGACCCGGCCACGCCTATAACCCGCTCTTCCTGTACGGCGGCGTCGGCCTTGGCAAGACGCACCTCATGCACGCCATCGGCAATGCGGTGGCCGCGAAGTTTCCGCGCAAGCGGATCCTGTACGCGACCAGCGAGAAGTTCACGAACGACTTCATCAACTCGATCCGCGAGCAGAAGATGGAGGACTTCCGCAGCCGATATCGGCGCATCGACGTGCTCCTCATCGATGACATCCAGTTCATCGCCGACCGCGAGCGGACCCAGGAGGAGTTCTTCCACACCTTCAACGCCATCCACGAGGCCGGCAAGCAGGTGGTCCTGAGCTCGGACCGGCCGCCGAAGGCGATCACGACCCTGGAGGAGCGCCTCCGGAGCCGATTCGAGTGGGGCCTCATCGCCGATCTGACGCCGCCCGACCTCGAGACGCGCATCGCCATCCTGCGCTCCAAGGCGGAGGACCAGCTGCACCTCATCCCGTCCGAGGTCATCGAGTTCATCGCGCGCAAGGTCGTCAGCAACGTGCGGGAGCTCGAGGGCGCGCTCAACCGCGTCGTCGCGTACGCCAGCATGAGCGGCATGCCGGTGAACATCGAGCTCGCCAGCGCCGTGCTCAGCAACGTGATGTACAACCCGCGCAAGAAGTCGATCACGCCGCAGCGCATCGTGCGTGCCGTGGCCGATTACTACGGGGTCAACCTGGACCAGCTGCGCTCGTCGAAGCGCGACCGGGCGATCGTCGTGCCGCGCCAGATCGCGATGTTCCTCATCCGCGAGGAGACCGATATCAGCCTCCTGCGCATCGGCGCCGAGCTCGGTGGCCGGGATCACTCGACCGTGCTGCATGCCTGCGACAAGATCGCGCGTGAGCTGAGCGAGAACGACGAGATGCGGCGCGAGATCAGCGCCGTGCGCGAGATGATCTACTCCGAGTGATCGGTGGCTGCGGGCACCGCAAAAGGAGCCCTCTGGTGGATAAGTGGCCCGATCTGGTGGATATCTCGGGGCCTCTGTGGACAATCGGCGCGCTCGGTGACATCGGCAGCTAGGCTCTGTCCACCGATGTCGGGGGTTCGTCCGCAGTCGATGCCCGCGGTTCGGCAGGTCATCCACGATCGCCGGCCGGGTTATCCGCAGTGGTTCTCACGCTCGGCAGAGATCAGCCGGGAAGGCGCCGTCCACACCGTCCACACGCCTACGGAGGGACGACGACTGATGAGTATTCTTACGATGAACCGATAGAGAGATCCGAATGGATTCGTGGATATTGAGGTCGGCATGAACGTCTCGGTGATGCAGGAGAACCTGGCGCGCGGCCTTCAGACGGTGAGCCGCGCGGTGAGCAGCCGCGCGACGCTGCCGGTGCTCGCGAACGTGCTGCTCAAGACCGAGAACTCGGGACTCAAGCTGACCGCCACGAACCTGGAGATCGGCATCAACTGTTGGGTGCAGGGCAAGGTCACCGAAGAGGGCGAGATCACCGTTCCGGCCAAGCTGCTGACCGATCTCGTCGCCTCGCTGCCGAACCAGCGCATCGACCTGGTCCTGTCGCCGAAGGACCGGACCCTGAAGCTGACCTGCGGCAACAACCGCTCGAGCATCAAGGGCATCGAGGCCGACGAGTTCCCGGTCGTGGCGGCCATCGGCGACACGCCGGCCACCAGCGTCGACGCGCGCGTCCTGCGCGAGGCGCTGGGCGAGGTCGTCTTCGCCGCTGCCAGCGACGAGAGCCGGCCGATCCTGACGGGCGTCCTGACGAAGCTCTCGAACGACAGCATGACCCTGGCCGCGGCCGACAACTACCGGATCGCGGTGCGGACGGTGAGGCTCGACAAGCCGGTGTCCCCCGAGATGGTCATCGTCGTCCCCGGGCGCTCGTACGCCGAGCTGATGCGGATCCTGCCCGACGCCGAGACGCCGATCGAGATCACCGTCACGCCGAACAAGAGCCAGGTGCTCTTCCATGTCGAGGGCATCGACCTCGTCAGCCGGCTGATCGAGGGGCAGTTCCCGAACTACGAGCCGGTCATCCCGACTTCCCACTCGTCGCGTGCCGTGATCGACCGCGAGTCGTTCCTGGCGGGGACCCGCCGGGCCAGCATCTTCGCCCGCGACAGTGCGAACATCGTGAAGATCGAGCTCGGCGGCGAGGATGGCGATGGAGCGGGGATCGCCATCACCGCGCACGCGGCGGACGTCGGCGACAACGCCGATACGCTCGACGCGGCGGTCGAGGGCTCACCGACGTCGATCGCCTTCAACGCGCGCTACCTGATCGACGTCCTCAGCGCCCTCGGAGCCGATGAGGCGGCGCTCGAGCTGTCCGGGCCCCTGGCGCCGGGCGTCATCCGCGGCATCGGCAAGGACGACTACGTCCACGTCATCATGCCGGTGCGGACCGCGTCGTAGCCGCCAGAGTGGCGCTGCGTGCCGCGCCGCGGGCATCTGCGGGCACACGCCCGGTGGAGCTCACACGGCTGACCCTGGTCGACTTCCGCAGCTACGCGTCCGCGGAGCTGACGCCCGAGCCCGGCTTGACGGTGGTGGCCGCGCCGAACGGAACCGGCAAGACCAATCTGCTGGAGGCGATCCACGTCGCCATCACCGGCCGCTCGCATCGGGCAGCGGTCGACGCGGACTTGGTGCGCCACGGCGCCGGCTTCGGACGCGTGCGGGTCGAGGTCGGCGGTGGGACGGCCGCGGGCGGAGCGACGATCGAGCTGGTGCTCCCCGGCCTGGAGCCGGACCCCGGCATCCGCAAGCGCCTCACCGTGAACGGCGTGCCCCGCCGCAGCTCGACCGTCGCGGACACCGCCCGGGCGGTCCTGTTCCGGCCGGAGGAGATGCTGCTGCTCGTCGGCTCGCCATCGGATCGCCGGCGCTTCCTCGACGGCATCCTGGCTCAGCGCGACCGGCGGGCGGCCCGGGACCTGGTCGAGGTGGCGCGCGTGCTGGCGCAGCGCAACGCGCTGCTGCGGGCCATTCGGGCCGAGGAGGCGCCGATCGACAGCCTCGGCTTTTGGGACGAGCAGCTGGCGCTCGTCGGGGCGCGGGTCATGCGCGCGCGGCTCGAGGTGGTCCGCGAGCTGGGCGAGCGGATCGGGCCGCTGCACGACGCCGTCGCCGCGCCGGCGGAGCGGGGCGCATCGGTGCACCTGGCATACGTCGACGGACTCAAGGAGGCCTGGACCAAGCGAGCCGAACCGGCCGAACGGCTGCCATCGGACGAGGAGCTGGCGGCGGCGTATCGGCGGCGGATCGCCGACGTTCGTCAGCGCGAGGCATGGAACGGGATGAGCCTGGTCGGGCCACAACGCGACGACCTCCGAGCGGAGCTCGGCGGCCGTGACGTCGCCGCGCACGCCAGCCGCGGGCAGCAACGGACCATCATCCTGGCGATGAAGCTCGCGGAGACGGACCTGCTCGGCGCCGATGGCCCGCGGCCCATCGTGCTGCTGGACGACGTCTTCAGCGAGCTCGACCCCGAGCGCTCGGCGCGGTTGTCGTCGCTTCTCGCCGACCGCGGCCAGGTCATCGTGACGACCGCCGACCCGGGCACACTGGACGCGGCGCGGCGCGACCGGGCGGCGGTATGGCGGATCGTGGACGGCCAGCTGGTGCGCGAGACGTGAGCCGCGAGGAGGCCGGCGCGGCGGTCCAGCGGGCGATGGCCGCGTGCATGGGTCCGGGGGCGGCCGACCAGCTGGCCCTGGCCCAGGTTCGGCTGGCCTGGGCCGAGGTCATGGCCGACGGCCGCCTCGAGCGTGGCCCGCTGCACAGCCGTGTGACGCGCGTGACCGGCGGCACCGCCCACGTCGAGGCCTCGGATCCGATGCTCGCGCAGGAGCTGATGCTGCGCGGCGAGGCGCTGGTCTGGTCCGTCAACGAGCGCATGAAGGGTCGCCCGGGGGCGACCATCGTGCTGCATGCGCTGGCCGTATCGGTGGGTCGTGGAGGCGGGTAGGGCGAACCTATAATCGGCGCGCGAACGACCATCACCTAACCCGGGCGCGCACATGAGCAACCGCTTCGCGACGAGGATCGGACTACCGTCCGCTGAGGAGCGGCCGTCCGATGCCCACGACGTGGTCCTCTTCCACGAGCCGTCCGTCGGCGCCGAGGCGCGCACCAAGGGCAGCCTGTTCATGGTCGCGCAGCTCACCGGCGCCACGCCGCACCTGGCCCGCGCCGCGACCGAGGCGCTCGAAACGCTGCGGCGCGCCTACTACTACGACCTGTCGGCCGGCGTGCTGGTCGCCCTGTCGAAGGCGATGGCCGGTGCGAACCGGCGCCTCTACCACCAGCGCCGCCGGCTCGGCATTCCGCGACGATCCGGCGTGAGCGTGGTGGCGCTGGTCATCCGCGGCCGCGAGGCGCACGTCGCCAAGCTCGGTCCGGCCAGCGCGGTGGTCGTCCGAGAC
>DASTTX010000156.1:0-12207 GCA_035759945.1 Candidatus Limnocylindria bacterium
GGAATGGCACTCGCTGCGGATCCGCACGGATCCACGCGCCCTCATCCCCCGCCCGGAGACGGAGCTGCTGGCCGATGCGGCGATCGTGGAGATTCACGACCGGCTGGCGAGGGGTCCCGCGGTCGCCTGGGAGGTTGCGACCGGGTCCGGCGCTGTCGCGATCGCGATCGCGCGCGAAGTCATCGCTGCCGCTGCGAGCCCGGAGCTGGTTGCCACGGACATCTCCGCGGACGCGCTGGCGGTCGCGGCGGAGAACCTCGCCGCACACGGGGTGGCTGGCGTCGTCACGCTGGAGCTCGCCGACCTGCTCGAGCCCGCCGGGGACACGCTTCCGCGCCCTGACGTCGTCGTCGCCAACCTGCCATACGTTGCCAGCGCCGAGGTGGACGAGCGCCGCGGCTCGCTGGGGTTCGAGCCACGCGTGGCGCTCGACGGAGGCGCCGACGGGTTCGACCTTCTGCGCCGATTCGTCGCCGAGCTGCCGGAGAAGGCGGCGCGGCGGGCGACCGCGTTCCTCGAGCTGGGCGTCGGCCAGGTCGACACCATCCGGTCGCTGGCGCCGGCGGGCGCATCGGTCACGGTCGTGCCCGACCTCGCCGGGCTCGACAGGGTCGTTCGTCTCGACCTGCCAGACTGAGCCTCGTGACCGACGTGCTGGCAGCGACCGCAGAGGGAATCGCGCGCGCATCGGCGTTGTTGACCGCGGGCGAAGTTGTGGCCTTTCCGACCGACACCGTCTACGGCGTCGGCGTGGCGGCGTCCCGGCGCGACCGGCTCCCGGCGCTGTTCGAGCTGAAGGCGCGCCCGCTCGACAGGCTCATCCCCATGCTCGTCGCCGACCTGTCGCAGGCCGCCGGATGGGAGGCCGATGCGCGCGCGCACGCCCTGGCAGAGGCCTTCTGGCCCGGCGCGCTCACGCTCGTCCTCGGCGGCCACGACGGGACGCAGGCGTTTCGGGCACCCGACCACCCGCTGACCCTCGAGCTCATCCGCGCCGCCGGCCCGCTGCTCGCGACCAGCGCGAATCGATCGGGCGAGCCGGACACCCTGGGCGCGGACGAGGTGCTGGTCGCGTTCGCGGGTCAGCAGGACGAGCTGGCGGCGGTGCTGGACGGTGGCCGCGTGCCGGGCGGCGTCGCGTCGACCGTCGTGGATCTCTCCGTCACCCCGGCGCGCATCCTCCGCCAGGGTCCGATCGGCGCCGATGAGCTGGGCACGCTCATCGACCTGGCCCGGTGACGCTCGTCAGTCAAGGACCTCGAGGTCGGGCCGAGGGCGGCCCGCCACATCGATCGTCGGCCAGGCTGGGTCAACCGTGATGATCTCGATCCCGTCATCGGTCAGGATGATGGTGTCCTCGATCTTCGCGCCTGGCAGGGACGGGTTCCATGCCAGCGCGACCGGCGTATCGAGGCGCACGCCGCTCCTTGGCGTGGCGATGACCTCGCGGCTCAGGTATCCGGTCGTCCCGCCCTGGTGGTGGTCGCGTTCGGCGCCCGCATGCCCGTTCGCGGCGTATGCCCGAACGATGGCGCCATAGACCTCGGCCAACGTTGCCTGCGGTCGCGACGCGGCCCAGGCGGCCGCCTCGACGGCGGCCACTGCCGCCGCATCGGCGACTTCGCGCGCCGTGGGCCGGCGGAGGAACGCGTGGCGCGTCAGGTTGGCCACGAGCCCGGAGCGGCGACCGCACATGACCATCGAGACGCGATCACCGACGGGGGCGTCGGTGGGGCGTGGATGGCGGTAGCGGCTCGCGCGCGCCGCACCGGCAACGAGCACGAGCGCCGGCTCGATGCCGCGTCGCCACAGGGCGGCGGCGGCCAGCCCTGCCATTTCCTGCTCGGTCGCGGAGGGACGTGACTGGCGAAGCGTCTCCGTCATCGCCGCGGCCGTGTCCCGCCCGAGCGCTCGATATCGGTCAATCTCCTCCGGCCGCAGGCGGCGCTTACCAGCGACGAGCTCGGCGGGCAGCCCGACCTCGTCCTCGGCCGGTCTGTCGCTGGCGACGGCCCGCCCCCCGGCGATCTGGCGCAGGGTCGTCTCGCGCTCTTCGGGATCTGCCCACGGGAAGGCGAGGATCTCGAGCTGGGTGGGAGCCTCCTCATCGCGCAGCCGCCGCTCCTCGATCGTGTCGGTGACGACCGCCGCGGTATTGCGGCTGACGAAGACCTCGGCCACACCCCGCTCAGTGGCGAGAAGGACGCCGTTCGAGCCGCCGCACGTGGCCCACGCGTACCAATCGTTCCCGCGCAGCCGGACGGCGCCGAGATCATGGCGGTCGAGCGCGTCTCGGATGACGTCGAGCTTCGCATGGAGCTCGCCAGTTCCGGGCTCGTTCATCATCAGCTCACGATGGCGGGTCCGCGGGGCGCCGTAAAGACGCGGATGGACGCGTACACTCGCACGCGATGCGCGTCGCCATCGGCTCCGACCATGCGGGATTTCACCTGAAGGGTGAGCTGACCACCCTGCTGGATGAGCTGCGCGTCGAGTACCGCGATTTCGGCACCTTCGACACGCAGCCGGTGGACTACCCCGACTTCATCGCACCGGTCGCGCGGGCGGTCGCAAAGGGCGACTACGACCGCGGCATCGTGCTCGGCGGCAGCGGCACCGGCGAGGCGATCGTGGCGAACAAGGTGCGCGGCATCCGCTGCGTCGAGGCCGCCGACCCGGTCACCGCGCGCCTCGGTCGTGAGCACAACGACGCGAACGTGCTGTCGATGGGTGCTCGGATCATCGGGACGGAGATTGCCCGGGCCTGCGTGCGGGCCTTCCTCGAGGGCGAGTTCTCCGGCGGTCGACACGTCGCACGCATCGAGAAGATCTCGCGCATCGAGGCCGAGGAGGCACGCGGCTGAGCCTGGCGCTCGAGCCTCGCGACCGCGAGATCCTCGCCGGCGCCCGCGGTGACGGCGCCGCCTTCGCCATGCGACTCGTCGTGCGGGCGGCGGAGGTGACCGGGGCCGATGAGCTGATCGACATCAGCGGCGCCCACGTCGACTCCTGCCTCTATCACGGCGAGGCGAGCCTCGACTTCGTCGACCGCCTGGTTGATGGTGGCGCACGCACCGTCGTCCCGACCACGCTGAACGTGGGCGGCGTCGACCTCCTCCACCCAGAGCTCTACCGTGGCGACCCGCGGGTCGCCGAACGCAGCCGGCTCCTCATGGACCGATACCGCGCGCTCGGCGCGCGGCCAACCTTCACCTGCGCGCCGTACCAGCTCGCCGATGCGCGTCCGAACCTCGGCGAGCAGGTGGCATGGGGCGAGTCGAACGCCATCGCCTTCTGCAACTCGGTGCTCGGGGCGCGGACGAACCGGTACGGCGACTTCATCGACGTCGCGGCCGCCATCGTGGGGCGGGTCCCGTACGCCGGCCTGCACCGGACCGATGAGCGCCGCGCGCGCATGGTCCTGCGCCTGGCGGACGACATTCCGGTACCGCTGCGCGACAGCGACGTTCTCTTTCCACTCTTGGGAATCGTGGTCGGGCGGCGAGCCGGATCGACCGTCGCCGCCGTCGAGGGCCTGCCGCCGGGACAATCGGAGGATCGGCTGAAGGCGTTGGGCGCGGCGGCCGCGTCGTCGGGATCGGTGGCGATGTTCCACGTCGTCGGCTCGACGCCGGAGGCCGCCACGCTGGAGGACGCGCTTCAGGGCCGCGAGCCCGATGCCGTCGAGGTCATCACGCCCGCCGAATTGCGCGCCGTCCGCGAGGAGCTCACCACCGCCGCGGGGGATGCGCTCGGTGCGGTGTCCCTCGGGACGCCGCACGCATCGGCGGCGCAGCTGGCCCGATACGCCACGCTGCTGAACGGACGTCGCATCAGCCCGGGGCTCCAGCTGCTCGTGTCGGCCGGCCGCGACGTGCTGGCGGAGGCCGCGGAGCACGCGCGGGCACTTGAAACCGCCGGCGCCACCCTGCTCACCGACACCTGCAGCTACATCGCGCCGATCCTGCGGCCGACCCAAGGCGCCGTCATGACCGACTCCGCCAAGTGGGCCTACTACGCACCGGGCAACATCGGCGCATCGGTCATCTTCGCCTCGACGGACGAATGCATCGAGTCGGCCGTGGCCGGGCGCGTCGTGCAGGACGAGGCGCCATGGCGCTGAGCGGCCGCGCCCTCGTGCTGGACGAGCCGCTGAGCCTGTGGGGCGGCGTTGACCCGGCGACTGGCGAGATCATCGACGCGCATCACCCGCAGCGCGGCGCCAACGTTGCCGGGCGGGTCCTGGTCATGCCGGCCGCGAGAGGCTCGTCCTCGAGCGCATCGGTCCTGGCCGAGGCCGTTCGTGCGGGAACCGCGCCCGTCGCCATCCTCCTGGCCGAGCCTGACCTCATCCTGGCCATCGGTGCCGCGGTGGCCGAGGAGCTCTACGGCGTGCGGGTGCCAGTCGTGGTGCTGCGGCCCGAGGAGCTTGCCGCCATTGCGAACGGCGAGCCGTACGAGGTCAAAATGGCTTGAAC
This sequence comes from Candidatus Limnocylindria bacterium, assembly GCA_035759945.1. Taxonomy (GTDB): domain Bacteria; phylum Chloroflexota; class Limnocylindria; order QHBO01; family QHBO01; genus JACDBZ01. The sequence continues at coordinate 4,479 of DASTTX010000156.1, forward strand.
ATCATCAGGTAGAGGATCACCACGAAGGCGCCGACCCCCGCAATGCCGATCGGCGCCGGGTTCCAGGCGTCCTGCAGGCGCCGCAGCTCCTCGACGTTTTCGGCTGGCACAACGTTCGGGGTTCGCGGGTTCGGCTGACCCGCCGCGGCGCGAATGGCATTCAGCGGGAACGCCACCATCGGCGTCATGGCCCCCGCGACGACGATGAACAGGGCGAGCGAGATCCAGATCCAGAGCTGGCCCCAGTGGTCGCCCATGAAGCCGGCGACGATCCCCGCAATCAGACCGATGGTCACGACGACTGCCGTGGCCGGTCCCAGCGAGGCGCGGGAGAGGTCGAGCAGCGCCCGGAGCCGATCTGGATCGGTCTCGCGCTTCACCCGGAAGGCGACCGCCATCGACGTCCCGTGGGCGATGAAGAAGAGCAGGACCGCCGCCGCGTGGATGAAGACGATCCAGGGGTAGAGATCCACAGATGTCTCCTCGTCTCGGGTCGAGTCGCTGCCATCGGCCGGCGCAGGGGCGATTATCGAGCCTTGCCCAGCCGATGAAAAGGCCGATTGGCAGCCACCGGAGTCATCGCGCCGGGAGCGGGCAGCACCTTGCGCGGAGTGTTCAAGAGTCTTGAACACTCGCAGCTTAGCGTTGGCGGATTGCCGCCGGCTTACTGACCGCTTACCGCGGCGGGGACTACACTCCGACAATGGACTTCTGGGCGCCGCTCGAGACCGAGGATCCGGAGATCTGGCAGGTCATCAAGGACGAGGAGGCGCGAACGTCGGCGCACCTCGAACTCATCGCATCGGAGAACTATCCCAGCCTGGCCGTCCTCCAGGCCATGGGCTCGGTCCTCACTGCGAAGTACGCCGAGGGCTATCCCGGGCGGCGCTACTACGGCGGCTGCGAGGTGGTCGACGTGGCGGAGAACCTGGCGCGCGACCGCGCGAAGGAGCTCTTCGGCGCCGAGCACGTCAACGTCCAGCCGCACGCCGGCGCGCAGGCCAACATGGCCGTCTTCCACGCGCTGCTCGAGCGCGGCGACACCGTCCTCGGCCTTTCACTCGACCAGGGCGGCCACCTGACCCACGGCTCGCCGGTCAACTTCAGCGGCCAGTACTACGACTTCGTTCCCTACCACGTCGACCGCGAGACGCACCTGGTCGACATGGACGAGGTCCGCGCGCTGGCCCGCGAGCACAAGCCGCGCATGATCCTCACGGGCGCCACGGCCTACCCGCGGCTGTGGGACTTCGCCGCCTTCCGCGCGATCGCCGATGAGGTCGGCGCGCTCCTGATGTGCGACATGGCGCACTTCGCCGGGCTGGTCGCCGCCGGCGTGCACCCGTCGCCGATCCCCGACTGCGACGTCGTCACGACGACCACGCACAAGACCCTGCGCGGACCGCGCGGCGGCATGATCCTGTCGCGCGAGGTCCATGCCAAGGCCATCGACAAGAGCGTCTTCCCCGGCATCCAGGGCGGGCCGCTCATGCACGTCATCGCCGCCAAGGCGGTCTCCTTCAAGGAGGCCATGTCCCCCGAATTCCGCGCCGATCAGGAGGCGACGGTGGCGAACGCTCGCGTCCTGGCTGCCTCTCTCGCCGATGCCGGCGCCAGCATCATCTCCGGCGGTACCGACAACCACCTCATGCTCGTCGACGTCCGCCCGCTCGGCGTGAACGGCAAGGAGGCCGATGCGGCCCTCGGCCAGGTGCGCATCACGGTGAACAAGAACACCATCCCCTACGACCCCGAGAAGCCGATGATCGGCTCCGGCATCCGGGTCGGCACGCCGGCCGTCACGTCGCGCGGCATGCGCGAGGCCGAGATGCGGGATATCGCTCAGCTCATCATCGACGGCATTGCCGCCCGCGGCGACGCTTCGGCGCAGGACGACGTGCGCCGGCGCGTGGGCTCGATCACCGACCGATTCCCCGTGCCGGGCCTGCCGGCAACGCGCCCGACCGCCGACCTTCCCGCCTGACGGCTGCGGCGGCGCGCCGCAGAGCGGCGCTATCGGTCGGTCAGGCGGCGACGCTTGCGAGCTCGGCCTTGGGCTGGCGGACGTATCGGTCCAGCAGGCGGAGCTCCTGCTCGTACACCCGGCGCAGCATGCGCGGGGCGAGCATGCGCTCGACGGCACCCTGGAGTCCGCCGCTGTACCAGACGGTCTCGATGCGGACGATGCTGCCCCCGTCGATATCGGGGTCGACGGTGAACGTGGTGAGCATGCAGTGCGCGGGCGCCGACTCGATGAGCACGCGTCCGGGCTCCGGTTCGCCGACGCGGACGCGGTACTCGGTGGTGCGACCGCCGAGGGTCATCTTGAACGAGTGCATCGTCCCGGCGCCGATCCCGCCCGACTCCACCGTGAAGTCGCTGAACTGTGGCGGCAGGAACTTCGGATGGTGCTCGCGGAAGTCGCGGATGTATTCGTAGACACGGCCGGCGGGCGCGTGGATGTGCCGCTCGGCCGATGCGCTGATCTTCATGTGGCCAGTGTCCGCCGCCGGCACGCACCCCACATCGGCCGCGAGGCGCCCCGAAGCTACGTCGTTCGTCACACTCCGGCACGTGGGCGACGCCGCGACTTGAAAATCGCGCCGTATCGAGCACGTCATGCGGCAAACATCCCCCCCGATTCGCGCCTCGAAAGACCCTCGGCTATACTCCGGCCGTCCGACCGCTGTGAGTCGAACTCGAATGGCACAACTGACGCCAATGGGGCTCGTCAAGATCCTGGCCCAGGTGACCGCGATCATGGTGATCCCCATGGTGGGAGGCGCGGTCGCCGGTCTCGTGATTGACGGGATGCAGGGGACCTCGCCGCTTTATGTGCTGATCGGGCTTGCGGTCGGGACCCTGATCTCGGCCATCGGCATCTGGCTCCTCATCCGCGCGGGAGTGCGGAAGGGCTACACCGATGGGAGCCGGAAATCGTGACCGATGACGGCAACAAACGCCCCGACGGTCCGACCGGCGGGAAGCCGAACTGGGGCCTGGCCTTCGACCTCGGGTTGCGACTCGGAATATCGATACTGATCGGCCTGGGCGGTGGCCTGGTCGTCGACAACTGGCTGCACACGAGCCCGCTCTTCACCCTCATCGGGATGGTGCTGGGCATCGGTGCTGCGATGGTCACGATCTGGAACGTCGCCCGGGCGGCCATGAGGAAATGAATGCCTGAGGAAGAGGGCGGGAGCCTGATTCACGTCGCGATCGAGGCGGAGACGCTGTTCAAGATCGGGCCGCTCTCGTTCACCAACTCGATGGTCGGCGCGCTCCTGGCCTCGGTGCTGCTGCTGCTGGCCGCGTGGTACATCACCCGCCGCTCGGCGCTGGTGCCGGGCCGCCTGCAGAGCGCGCTCGAGCTGCCGGTGGAGCTGATGACGGGCATCGTCGCCGGCTCCAGCAGCCGATGGCGCGGCTACGTGGCGCTCATCCTCGGCTTCTTTCTGATGATCCTGGTCGCGAACTGGATTGGCCTGCTGCCGGGTGTGGGCACGATCGGCATCGCGCACGTGGACCCGGAGACCGGCCACGAGGCGATGATCCCGCTCGTCCGCCCGGCGAGCGCCGACCTCAACTTCACGCTCGGCCTGGCGATCGTCTCGTTCGTGATGTTCGTGTACTGGGGCATCAAGGCCAACGGGGCGGGCGGCTACGTCAAGGAGCTCATGGGCGAGCCGCTGTACATGGCGCCGCTCATGCTTCCGATCAACCTCATCAGCGAGCTCAGCCGACTCATCAGCCTGTCGATGCGACTCTTCGGCAACGTCTTCGCCGGCGAGGTGCTGCTGGCCACGATGATCGCGCTGGCGCCGATCCTGGTGCCGGCCGTCTTCCTGGGCCTGGAGGCGCTCTTCGGCTTCGTCCAGGCGCTCGTCTTCGCGCTCCTGGCCATGACGTACATCGGCACGGCCATCGCCGAGCACCACGCCGGTGGCGACCACGCCGCCGACAACGGCCACGCGACCGACCATTCACCAGCGGCGGAGGCCGCAGCCAGCTAAGGGCATGATCCATCGCCTGCCCATCGAGCAGGCGTCATGTAGGAGGAAACGAACCAGTGGATTCCAATCTCGCCGCCGGACTGGCCATGGGCCTCGGCGCCATCGGCCCCGGCATCGGCCTGGGCATCGCCGTCAGCAAGGCCATGGAGGCCCTCGGGCGCAATCCCGAGGCGTCGGGCGCGATCTTCGTGCCGTACATCCTGGGTATCGCGCTGGCGGAGGCCATCGGCATCTACGCCCTCGTCGTGAGCCTGCTGCTCATTTTCGTCGCTGCCTAGTCGCGGCCGATAAGGAGCCAGCCCATGGGCGCATTCTTCGAAGCGTTCCAGGTCGACGTCTGGAAGCTCGCCTTCCAGATCATCAACTTCCTGATCCTGCTGTACCTGCTGAACCGATTCCTGTTCAAGCCGGTGCTGGCCCGTCTCGACGAGCGCAGCAGCAAGATCAGCAAGGGCCTGGAGGACGCCGAGACCGCGGCGCGCGACCGTGAGCTCGCCCGCGCCGAGCGCGAGGCGGCTGTGACCGAGGCGCGCAAGGAGGCGTCGAACCTGATCGCGAACGCCAACAAGATCGCCACCGATACGCGCAACGAGATCCTGGCCGAGGCACGCGCCGAGGCAGAGAAGGTGACCGAGCGCGCGAGGCAGGAGATCGTGGCCGAGAAGGATCGGGCCATGGCCGAGCTGCGTGCCCAGGTCGCCGATCTGGCCCTGGCCGCGGCCGGGAAGCTGGTCCGCTCGGAGATGGACGGTCCGACCCAGCGGCGCCTGGTCGAGGAGTTCCTGGCCGAGTCGAAGGCGGCCAACGGCAAGGGCGCCGGGGCGCGGAACTAGCCGATGGCACGTCGAGACACCGCCGCGCGGCGCTACGCCGAGGCAGCCTTCGAGATCGGACGCTCGGAGCGCACGCTCGATACCTGGGAGCGTGACCTTCAGCGCCTGGCCGATGCGCTGGCCGACGAGGAGCTCCGTTCGCTGGTGGAGCACCCGGCCGTGCCGTACGCCGCCAAGGAGCGGGTCGTGCGGCGGGTCGTGTCGGGCGTCTCGCCGGAGGCGGTGAACCTCGTGCTCCTCATGGTCCGTCGTGGGCGGCCGCGGGCGATCGCCGAGATGACGCGCCACTTCGCGTCCCTGGTCCGCCGCCACCGTGGCGTGGCGCTGGCCGAGATCCGCACCGCCCTCCCGATGGAGGACGCGCAGCGCGCGGCAGTGACCGAACGGCTTCACGAGCTGACCGGACAGGAGATCGAGATCAACGAGGTCGTCGACGAGTCGCTCATCGGCGGGATCACCGTCCGCATCGGCGACCGGCTCTACGACGCGAGCGTGCGCAACCGCCTCGAGCGGCTGCGGGCGCGACTGACCGCCGTCTAGGCGTTAGGAAGAAGAAGGAACACCACAGATGGCGATCAGATCCGACGAGATCACGTCGATCATCAAGAGCGAGATCAAGGGCTTCGACGCCGGCGCGGACGTTTCGGGCGTCGGGACGATCGTCGAGGTCGGCGACGGCATCGCGCAGGTCTACGGGCTGTCCGGTGCGCTGGCCCAGGAGCTGCTCGACTTCGGCAACGGCATCATGGGCATGGCTTTCAACCTCGAGGAGGAGACGGTCGGCGCCCTGATCCTGGGCGACTACACCTCCCTCAAGGAAGGCGACCAGGTCAAGACGACCGGGCGCATCGTGGAGGTGCCGGTCGGCGACGAGCTCATCGGCCGCGTGGTCAACCCCCTCGGCGAGCCGATCGACGGCAAGGGCCCCATCAACACCACCAAGACCCGGCCCATCGAGCGGATCGCCCCCGGCGTCATCGTGCGCCAGTCGGTCGACACGCCGGTCCAGACCGGGATCAAGGCCATCGACTCCATGATTCCGATCGGCCGCGGCCAGCGCGAGCTGATCATCGGCGACCGGCAGACCGGCAAGACAGCAATCGCGGTCGACACGATCATCAACCAGAAGGGCCAGGATCTTGTCTGCATCTACGTCGCCATCGGCCAGAAGCAGTCGACCGTGGCGCAGGTGGTCGCGCAGCTGGAAGAGGCCGGGGCGATGGAGCACACCATCGTCGTCTCGGCCGGTGCCTCCGACCCGGCGCCGCTCCAGTTCCTGGCGCCGTACGCCGGCGTTGCCATGGGCGAGGAGTTTCTGGACACCGGGCGCGACGCGCTCTGCGTCTACGACGACCTGTCGAAGCACGCCTGGGCGTACCGGCAGGTCTCGCTGCTCATGCGCCGCCCGCCCGGCCGCGAGGCGTTCCCAGGCGACATCTTCTACGCCCACTCGCGGTTGTTGGAGCGAGCGGCACGACTGAACGAGGAAAACGGCGGCGGCTCGCTGACGGCCCTGCCGATCATCGAGACGCAGGCGGGCGACGTGTCCGCCTACATCCCGACGAACGTGATTAGCATCACCGACGGGCAGATCTTCCTGCAGACCGACCTCTTCAACCAGGGTCAGCGGCCCGCGGTCAACGCCGGCATCAGCGTCTCGCGGGTCGGTGGCAACGCCCAGATCAAGGCCATGCGCCAGGTCGCCGGCAAGCTGCGCCTGGACCTGGCCCAGTACCGCGAGCTGGCCGCCTTCGCGCAGTTCGCCTCCGATCTCGACAAGGCCACTCGCGACCAGCTCACCCGCGGCCGCGCCCTGACCGAGGTGCTCAAGCAGCCCCAGTTCCAGCCGCTGCCGGTCGAGAAACAGGTCGCCATCATCTGGGCCGCCACCAACGGCCACCTCGATGATGTCGACCCGACCAAGATCGGCGAGTTCGAGTCCGGCTTCTACCGATTCCTCGACTCCACCAACGAGTCGCTCCTTCCAAAGATCGCCTCCGAGAAGGCGCTGTCCGATGAGCTCACCGCCGAGCTCGAGAAGGCCGTGAGCGAGTTCAAGCGCCAGGGCGGCTACGGAACCGATGAAGAAGCCGCGCCGGCCGAGGCAACGGCAGAGGCCAAGGCCGACACGGCTGAGACCAGCGCCGACGCCGCTGCCGTCCCCGCCGGCGATGCCAACGAGTCGTCGGACGCCGAGAAGCAGTTCTGAACGCGATGTATCGAGCCCATTTCACCGGAGGAGCTCCCCGGGTGTTGTTTTCGCGATCCATCGAGTCCACCGCCACACGGGGCGCGCGCCCGGGCGCCGCTCGTGCGCATCGGCTCTCGATACATCGCCGAAATGCAGCGCGCCGGGCCCTTCGTGTGAATCTGGCTCGACATATCGAGCCGCAGCGCAGGACGGACAGCTAGATGGCCAGCCTGAAGGACATCCGCGGCCGGATCGGATCGGTCCGGAACATCGCCCAGATCACCAGGGCGATGGAAATGGTGGCTGCCTCGCGCATGAAGCGCGCGCAGGACGCCATCCTGGCCGCGCGCCCCTACTCCGACGAGCTGCGGGCGGCCCTGAGCCGCGTCGCCGCGGTGGTCGGCGAGGAGGTTCATCCGCTCCTGGCCCGACGGCCGGTGAAGCGAGTCGCGCTGATCATGATCACGACGGATCGCGGACTGGCGGGCAGCCTCAACGCCAATGCCATCCGATCGGCGCTGCGCTGGACGCAGCAGAAGATCGGCTCAGGGAATGGCGAAACCCGCGTCGAGGTCGAGGCCATCACCATCGGACGCAAGGGCCGTGACGGCCTGCGCCGCGCAGGCATCCCGATCGCTGCTCACTTCCCGCAGCTCGGCGACCGACCGTCGTTCAGTGACGTCACGCCGATC
>DASTTX010000157.1:0-3118 GCA_035759945.1 Candidatus Limnocylindria bacterium
GGCCGCCTGAAGCGGCGGATCACGGGGCGCTAGCTACCCGCTCCGATACCGCTGCGCTGCTTCGGCCCGGTTCCGCACGCCGAGCTTGCGCAGCACACTGCTGACGTGGCTCTCCACGGTGCGCGGCGAGATGGCCAGCGCGCTCGCGATCTCGCGGTCGGTCATGCCCTCGGCCAGCAGCCGCAGGACTTCCTGCTCCCGAGCGCTGAGGAGGCCGCCAACCTCGTCGTCGGCTGACGATCCGGATCGGCCGGTGGTGCGGGCGAGGTGATCGACGACCAGCGCCGCGTGGACGCGCGACATCGGCAGGTCGCCGCGGCGAATGCCACGCACGGCGCGCAGCAGCGCGTCCCCGCTGAGGTCCTTGGTCAGGTAGCCGAACGCGCCGTGACGCACCGCGTCCAGGAGGTCGCGGCGATCGGTCGAGACGGTGAGCATCACGATCCGCGTCTCGGGCAGGCGCGGCGCCAGCTCGCGAACGGCCTCGATGCCCGTCATCCCGGGCAGGTCGATGTCGAGCAGCACGAGATCGGGCCGCAGCCGGGGTGCCATCTCGAGCGCCTCCTCGGCGCTCCGGGCCTCCCCCACCACCGTCACGTCAGGTGCCTCGAGCGCCTGGCGGATCGCGGATCGGACAAGCGCGTGGTCGTCGACCAGCAGCACTCGCATCGGCGTCTCAGCTTGCACGCGTCCCCTCCCGTGGCCCGATCGGCATGACAAGCTCGACCCGGCTCCCATCGTGTGGCGCGGATGTTACCGACAGCCGTGCGCCGATGACGTCCGCCCGCTGCCGCATGCTCTCCAGGCCGAAACCGACCGGCGCGGCGTCAGGCCGGAAGCCCCGCCCGTTGTCGCTGATCGTGATGTGCAGCTCGTCGTTGGTCGCGACCACGACGCGCACGACGGTGGCATCGGCGTGCTTGCGGACGTTGGTGAGCGCCTCCTGCACGATGCGGATGAGCTCCGCATGCGCACGGGGGCCGATATCCGGGTCGATAGTCCCTTCACGCACCAGCTCCGCGCGAATCGCGAAGCGGTCCGAGAAGTCCTCCACCTGCCGCCGCAGCATCTCGAGCAACGGGCCTGCCTCTGACCCGCCGCGCATCGCGGCGACGGCGTGGCGAGCCTCGGCCAGTGCCATGTCGATGGCCGCCTCCACCTCCTGGCTGAGCTGGCGTGGCTCGTCGCTGAAGTCGGCAATCTGCGCCAGCCGGCTCTGCTTGAGCTTGGCGTACCACAGCTCCTGGGCCAGGCCGTCGTGAATCTCGCGCGCCAGGCGCGCACGCTCCTCCAGCGCGGCGGCCGCGAACTCGGCCTCGGCCAGGCGTCGCACCTCCATCGTCGCGGCGCGCAGGTCGGCGAGGTCGTCACGGCTCTCCGCCACCACGCCCGCCAGGAGCACGGCATAGAAGCCGAGGCGGAGCAGGTCGCCGGTGGTCACGACCGATGAGAAGCTGCCCGGATGGATGGCGCTGTGCACCTGGCTGGCGGCCGCGATGAGCAGCCCGGCGGCCAGGAGCGCATCGCCGGCTCGCCCGCTGCGGCGGTAGGCGCGGTGGGCCAGCAAGGCCGCAGCCAGGAAGCCGAGGCCGATGGTGCTCTGGATGACGGCCAGCAGGGGCGCCGATCCGAGCGGCAGCGTCATCGTCGGGTCGGACGCGAGGCGGGCGAGCGCTTCCGGTGGGGCGATGGCCGGAAGCGCATCCCGGCCGAGCGCGGCGACCACGAGGATCGCCGCAACCATCCCCAGCGGCCCGAGCAGCACCGTCCCCGCCGAAAGGGTCGGGACGCCTCGGCTCAGCGTGAACCAGCCGGCCGCGACCAGCAGCAGGGCGGCGACCGAGCGGGCCACCACGGCGGCCACCAATGGAAGCTGGCCGGGGTCGTCCAGGGTCGCGCCGAGGGACGCATCGGCGCCGGTGAGACCGACGACGAGGGTCAGTCCGTTCAGGAGCACGAGGACCGCGAACGCGGAGGCGCGCAGCAGCGCTGCGGGATCGTGGGAGACGCGGCCGCGCTGCCATGCGACCGCCGCGACGGCCAACGACACCAAAGCCGCGGCGGCAACGATGGCGGTGTCGAAGCGGTCGTTGACGACTGCCGGCGCGACGCCCGGCACGGTGACAACCACCACGGTGAAGATCGCCAGGACGACGGCGAGGATGACGAGGGCCGCATCGGCGGCCCGCCGTGCGCTGGCGCGAGCCGATGCCGCGCCGTCGGTCATTTGACGTTGACGACCGACACGCTGCCGTGGCGCTCGAGGACCTCGACATCCACCCCCTGCCGCTGCCGCCGGATCTGCACATCCAGGCGTGCCGTACCGACGGCCAGGTTGTCGATGCGCAGCTGGTCCAGGAAGAGCGGCAGCCGGGCGTTATCGAGGTGGACGGACCCGGTGACGGCATCGGCCTCCAGGCCCAGGCAGGCCTGGAGCAGCATGAACACCGATCCAGCCGCCCACGCCTGCGGCGAGCAGGCGACCGGGTAGCGGGTCGGCCCCTCGCCCGAACGGCGGCTGAAGCCGCAGAACAGCTCCGGGAGTCGAGCCACGTCGAAGTAACGGCTGGCGTCGAAGATGGCGTTCATGACCCGGGCCGCGTGGTTCGGGTAGCCGGCCCGCGCCAGCCCCAGGGCGGCGATGGCGTTGTCGTGCGGCCACACCGATCCGTCGTGGTACGACATCGGGTTGTAGCGCGGCTGCCCCGCGGCGAGCGTCCGGATGCCCCAGCCGGAGAACATCGCGTCGCTCATGAGCTCTTCGGCCAGGCGGCCAGCCCGCTCCGGTGCCACGATCCCGGACCAGAGGCAGTGCCCCGGGTTCGAGGTCCGCACCCGGCACAGGCGTTTCTCACCGTCGAGGGCGATGCCGTACGTCCCCAGCTCCTCGATCCAGAACGCGTCCTCGAACTGCGCTCGGAGCTCCTCCGCCTGCGCCGTCAGCGCCTCGGATAGGGCGTCCTGGCCGATGGCCTTTGCCAGCGTGGCCGCGCCGCGCTTCGCGGCGAAGACGTAGCCCTGGATCTCGCACAGCGCGATCGGGCCCTCGGCCAGGCTGCCATCGGCGTGGAAGATCGAATCGGTCGAGTCCTTCCACCCCTGCTGCGCGAGGCCGATG
>DASTTX010000158.1:0-5970 GCA_035759945.1 Candidatus Limnocylindria bacterium
GTACGCGCTGCCGGCGTACTACATCATTGCGCCCGCGGAGGCGTCGGCGAACCTGGCGCGGTTCGACGGCGTCCGCTACGGGCTGCGGCTCGAGGAGCAGGGCGACACGATCGTGAACATGTACGGGCGCACCCGCCGGGCCGGGTTCGGCGACGAGGTGAAGCGCCGCATCATGCTCGGCACCTACGCGCTGAGCGCCGGCTACTACGACGCGTACTACGTCAAGGCCCAGCAGGTGCGGACGCTGATCAAGGACGAGTTCGACGCAGTGCTCGACACCGTCGACGCCATCCTCGCGCCGACCTCGCCGACGGTCGCGTTCAAGATCGGAGCGAAGGTCGACGATCCGCTGGCGATGTACCTCAATGATGCCTGCACGTTGCCCGTCAACATCGCCGGCCTGCCGGGGATCTCGGTGCCCTGCGGCCTGTCCGATGGGCTGCCGGTGGGGCTGCAGGTCATCGGCCGTGCCTTCGACGAGGCAACGGTGCTCCGCGTGGCCGACGCGTACGAGCGCGCCGCCGGCTTCGCCGATCTCCGCCCGCCCGCCACCTCCTTGACGTAGGCGCCCCGGCGCACACGGGGACCCTGGAGCCGCTCGAAGGTCAAGACCCTTCGTGGCGTTAGACTCGGCTCGTGCCTGAGATCAGCCACGTCCGCATCGCCGTCCCGGACCAGGGAACCCTCGGCCGCATCCTGCGTGAGGGCGGGACGACCATGTTTCCGCAGTGGCTGTACGCCGAGCCCGGCGACGAGGCCCGGATCCTGTGGTGGGGCGTCCGCTCCGCGCCGGTCCAGGCGCTCGATCTGCCCCCTCCCGACGATCCGCGGTTCGGCCTCTTCCCGCGCCCGATCGACGACTGGACTGAGGCGCCGCGCGCGGTGGTGCTCGGGACCGTCGACATGGAGCGCGCCGAGGGCGATCTCGAGCCGGCGCTCGGGAGCGCCTGGCACGATGCCGGCGAGGACGCCATCCTCGGCGCGCGCTGCCGGCGCCTGTCGCTTGGACGGTCGGACCTGATCCTGGCCGAGCCGATGACGGAGGGCTACGCGGCGGCATGCCTGGCCCGATTCGGGGAGGGGCCGATCGCGGTCGCCCTCGACGGCACCACTCGCTCGGGGCGGATCGCGCATACCAACCCGGTCACTTCCGGCCCGGCCACCTACGTCCGGATCGGTCCGGCGACCGCGCCGACGCTCATCTTCCTGCCTGCCCGATGAGCGAGATCGAGGCCCACGAGCGGGCGGTCGAGGCCTGGCGCGCGGCGCGCTACGCGGCCCTGCGCCGCGACATCGGCTGGCTGTCGCTCGCCGGTCTCGACTGGCTGAACCCGGGCGTGAATCGCATCGGCTCCGACCCGGAGCTGGAGGTGACGCTTCCGGCGGGACCGCCGCTGGCGGGCACGATCGCCGTCGCCGATGACGGGCTCTCGGCCGACGGAGTCTTCACGCACGACGGCGCGCCGGTCGAGGCATTGCCGCTGGTCGATGATTCGGCCGGCGAACCCACCATGCTCGAGCTCGGGGATCTGCGCTTCTGCGTCATCAAGCGTGCCGGCCGCCACGCGATTCGGACGTGGGACACCAGCTCGCCGGCGCTCCGGGAGTTCGACGGCATCGACCACTGGCCGGTCGATCCGGAGTGGCGGATCGACGCGCGTTTCGAGCCGTCGCCGGGTCGGATGGTGGCCGTGCCTGACGTCCTCGGCTTCATCGAGAAGGAGGAGTCGCCCGGGGAAGTGGTGTTCGATGTGGGTGGCGTCGAGCATCGGCTCCAGACATTGCAGGGCGGCCCGAACGGCGAGCTGTGGCTGGTGTTCGGCGACGAGACCAACGGCGACGAGACGTACGGCGGCGGCCGCTTCCTGTACACGGCCGCCCCGGTCGAGGGCTCGGTCGAGGTCGATTTCAACCGCGCCTACAACCCGCCATGCGTCTTCTCACCGTTCGCCACCTGTCCGCTGCCATGGGCCGAGAACCGCCTACCGATCCGCATCGAGGCCGGCGAGCGCACCTACCACGGCTGATATGTTCAGGCCTCGCGGCGCAGCTCATCGAGGTCCAGATCGCGCTCGACCGCGTGGAGCGCGTCCTCGCTGATCTCCCCGGCGTCACGCAGCCCGAGCACGGCGAGCCGCTCCGCGCTGATGACCGCGCGCCGGATCTCGTCGTGCTCCATCTCCTCGACCTGCTGCTCGGTGAGCTCCTCGGTGCTCGGCGGTCCGTCGTCGTGGTCGTGCACCAGGTGCTCCGTGCGGTGCTCGTAACGCTCCTTGAGCTGGTCGATGAGCGGCAGGTGGTTCGGCGCCTCGTTGCGCAGCTCCTCGAGGCGGACGAGCGCAGCTTCGGTCGCGACGGTACGCGCGTGAAGCTCCTCGTGCTCGAGGTCGTCCTCGCCGGACACGTTGAGCCGCTTGATCAGCGTCGGGAGCGTCAAACCCTGGCCGAGCAGGGTGACGACGATGACGGAGAAGCTCAGGAAGATGATCAGCCCTCGTCCCTCGAGCTCGGCGCCGTCGATCTGCGTCGGCAGGCCGAGCGCCGCGGCCAGGGTGACGGCGCCCCGCATGCCTCCCCAGCCCAGGATCAGCGGAACCCTGGCCGGCGGCGCCGGATCGCGGCGAGCGATGGATGGAAACAGCCAGCGCGGCACGTAGGTCGCCGGATAGATCCAGATGAGCCTGACGATGATGACCGTCGCGCAGACCGCCGCCGCCAAACCGATGAGCTCGCCGGCCGAGTAGCCCTCGATGTCTCCGAGGACGTTCGGCAGCTGGAGGCCGACCAGGAGGAACGCCAGGCCGTTGACGACGAAGATGACCATCTGCCAGCTCGACGTGCCGAGGAGGCGTGTCCGGGATGTCATGACGCGCGGCGCGCTCCAGCCGACGACCAGGCCGGCCGTCACGGTCGCGAGAACGCCCGACACGCCAATCTGCTCCGCCGGGAGATACGCCGCGAAGGGCGTGAGCAGCGTCAGGAGCACCTCCACGGGGGAGTCGTCGAGCAGGTCGAGCAGCCAAACCGTGATCCGACCGACGATTGCGCCCACCAGCGACCCGCCGATCACGACGATGGCGAAGCGGGTGACGACGTCGAGCGGCCCGATCGAACTCGCGCCGATGGCCGCGACCGCCAGCGCGTAGAACGTCAGTGCCGTCGCGTCGTTGACGAGGCTCTCGCCCTCGAGGATGGTCACCAGGCGTCGCGGCAGGTTGAGGCTGCGCGCGATGCTCGTCGCCGCGATCGCATCCGGCGGGGAGACGATCGCCCCGAGCGCCACGGCGAGCGGCCATCCGAGTGGCGGGATGAGCACCATCGCGACGACGGCGACCGCAGCGGTGGTGATGATCACGAGGCCGACCGCCAGGAGGCTGATCGGGCGAATGTTGCGCCATAGCTCGCGTGGCGAGCTCAGGTACGCCGCCGAGAAGAGGATCGGCGGCAGGAAGACCAGCAGCACGATCTCGTCGTCGAGCTCCATGTACAGCGGCGAGCCGGGGATCGCCCCGAGCAGGAGCCCGGCAATCAACAGCAGGATCGGGTACGGCACCCCGATACGGCGCGATACCAGCGTCATGGCGGCCACGACCGCGAGGAGCAGGAAGACGATCTCGAACGGCTGCATGCGTTGCGCAGGGTAAGCGGTCAGCGGCTGATAAGCGGCCGGTAATCGGCCGGTATTCGGTCGGGGGCTATCGTCAGTGTTCAAGACTCTTGAACACTGAGCGGTCGCCCCTGCCCGGAAGTCGTAGACTCACCCCCAGATGACGAGCCAGCCGACGACCCGCCGAGCGCCCGCCGACTTCCTCAACGACCGCGTGCGCGACATCCCGCCGTCGGGCATCCGCCGCTTCTTCGACATGCTGGCCGAGATGAAGGACGTCATCAGCCTCACCATCGGCGAGCCGGACTTCACCACGCCCGAGCCGATCACCCGGGCCGCGATCGAGAGCCTCGAAGCGGGGGAGACGCACTACACCGCCAACGGCGGGATGATGGACCTGCGCGAGCTCATCGCGGCGAACCTGCGCGATCGATACGGGGTCGAGTACGACCCGCGCACGGAGCTGATCATCACGGTTGGCGCGTCGGAGGGCGTGGACGCCTCCCTGCGCGCCACGATCAACGACGGCGACGAGGTGATCTACCACGAGCCGTGCTTCGTCGCCTACGCCCCGTGCATCCAGCTCGCCGGCGGCGTGGCGGTCCCCGTCAGCACCACCGACGCGACCGACTTCCGCGTCACCGCCGAGATGATCGAGGACGTCGTCACGCCCCGCACGAAGGCGATCTTCCTCGGCTATCCGAACAACCCGACCGGCGCCGTGCTCGACCGCGCGGACCTGGAAGCCATCGCCCGCGTCGCCGACCGCCACGACCTGCTCGTCTACACCGATGAGATCTACGACCGCCTGGTCTACGGCGACCACGAGCACACGGCCTTCAGCTCGCTGCCCGGCATGCGCGAGCGGACCATCCTGCTCGGCGGCTTCAGCAAGAGCTACGCGATGACCGGCTGGCGCATCGGCTATGTCGCGGCGCCGGAAGGCCTGATGACCGGGATCGCGAAGGTCCACCAGTACGGGATCATGTGCGCGCCGACATCGGCGCAGTTCGCCGCCATCGAGGCGATGAAGAACGGTGAGCCGCACCTCCAGGCCATGCGCGCCGAGTACGACCGGCGTCGCCGATACATCACCGACCGCTTCAACGCCATCGGAATGTCCTGCTTCGAGCCGAAGGGCGCCTTCTACTGCTTCCCTCACGTGACCGAGTGCACCGGCCTGGACGAGACGACGTTCGCGGAGAAGCTCCTGGAGGAAGAGCGCGTCGGCGTGGTGCCGGGCACGGCCTTCGGGCCATCCGGCGCCGGGCACGTTCGGGTCTGCTACGCGACCGCCTACGAGGAGATCGTCGAGGCCATGGACCGCATCGAGCGGTTCGCGCAGCGTCACCGCGCCTGATTCCGCGACGGTGGCGAGCGGCGCCCGACACTTCGACAGCGTCGCGTCCGGCTACGCGCGGACCATGGCGCCCTCACTGCGCGCGGTGGCCGCTCAAGTCGTCCGGCGCGCGCGGCTGGGTCCGGCGGAATCCGTCCTCGACATCGGCACCGGGACCGGCAACGCCGCCGCCCTGGCACGCGGCGACGGCAGGCAGGTATGCGGCATCGACGCCGCGCCCGCCATGCTCGAGATCGCCCGCAGCGAGGTCCCCGACGTCACCTTCGAGGAGATGGACTTCACCGCCCTGCGCTTCGACGACGCGAGCTTCGACGTCGTGCTCGCCGTCCACGCGCTCCTGTTCGCCGACGACGAGCGTGGAGCGCTGGCCGAATGGCGTCGCGTCACCCGACCCGGCGGGCGCCTGAGCCTGTCGGTGCCCGGGCCGACGGACGTGACGCCCACGGCGATCTACACCGAGATCTACGAGCGCCACGGGATCGACACCAGCGGTCGCTATCCCACGCCGAGCTCGCTCGCCGAGCTGGCCCACGGCGCGGGATGGAACGCGGTTGACGTGGCCGCCGACCCGACGACCGAGATCGTCCTTCCCGACGACGATGCCTTTCGCGTGTGGCGTGGCATCGGATCGCGCGGCGCCGCCACTGCCCACTACACCGCGGAGCAGCATCGGGCGCTCACCGACGAGATGCTGGCCGTCACACCGCGCGACCCCGACGGCTCGCTGCGCATCCCGTTCGGCGCCATCTACCTCAGCGCGCGGCGCCGGGATGGTGGATGAAACGCCGGGCGTATCGAAGGCCATGAAGAACCGATGGATCGGCGGCCTCGCCCTGGCGACCGCCCTCATGCTCGGCGCCTGCGCGCCGCCCAACCAGGGTGCCGGCGAGTCGCCGTCCGAACCGGCCGCCACCTCGTCATCGTCGACGGAGGCCTCGGCCAGCGAGAGCGCCGAGCCGATGGAGTCGACGGAGGCCACCGAGAGCACGGAGGCGACCCCGTA
>DASTTX010000159.1:0-6331 GCA_035759945.1 Candidatus Limnocylindria bacterium
GCCCTGCTGATCCCCGAAGCCGACCGCCGGCCAGATGAACGGCGAGGCGACCAGCAGGAGCAGGAAGAGGAGCGTCCCGATGCCGACCACGGTCATGGACGGGACGCCGAGGATCATCGACTTGACGTGCCCCGCGCCCTGCTCCCACAGGTGACGCCGCACGTACGGGTACACGATCGCCGCGGTCACCGGCACGAGCATGGTGATGGCGGCGTAGAACACGAAGTTCAGCTGGACGAAGATGACGCTGTAGAACGCCGAGGCCAGGACGCCCAGCTCGGCGAGGAGGGCGATGACCAGCACCGCGTTGCGCGGGCTGCCGGTCTCCGGGTGAACGTCGGCGACCCACTCCGGGACGATCCGGTCGAAGGCCCAGGCGAACATGATCCGGCTCGCGTAGAAGAAGTACGTCTGCGCGAGGTTGATGAGCGTGTAGATGAAGCCGATGGCCATGAGCAGGAAGAAGATCGCGTTCGGCTGCAGCACGCTGGCGTAGAAGGTGACGAACGGGTTCGCGTTCGGGTCGCCGTTGATGAACAGGAAGCCCTGCGCGGCCATCCAGTCCTGCGGCACGAAGCGCGTGAAGAGCAGGATGCCGCCGGCGAAGATCGCCCACGTCACGGCCAGCGATCCCCACGCGCCCCACAGCAGGGTGCGCGGCGCCTCCTTCACCTCACCGGCGAAGAAGGTGGGGATGTAGTAGCCGTAGAAGATCCAGAAGCCCATGATCAGCCCGGCGATGGCCGTGTTGCCAAACGAGGTGTCCAGCGTCATGCCGGCGTCCTCGGCCGCCGGGATCACCTGGTCGAACGTCATCCCCGGCACGTACTGGTCCCAACCCGCGCTGAAGGATTGCTCGCTCCCGGTGGCGAAGCTGAACAGGATCACCGCCCAGGCCACCAGCCCCAGGATGAAGCCGATGCCCATCATGCGCACCACGGTGCGCGTCGGGAAGAACAGCGTCACGAGGGTGATGAGCACGCCGGCCGTCCCGAAGACCAGGATGCCGGCCTGGCTGCGGCTGAACTCGGCCAGGTCGGTGGCCCACTGCGCGTTGTACAGCACGCCGGACGCGGTCAGCAGCGCGGGCAGAGCCACCGTCGGGATCCAGGCGATCAGGCTGCCGGCCACCAGCCCGCTGAAGAGGACCAGCGCGAAGCTCGCCGGGAAGGCGAGCCAGGGCGAGAGCGTCCGGCTGGCGAGCGTGTAATCGGCCCCGGCCCTCGGCGCGGCGGCGCCGATCTGGCTGAACGTGTAGGCGTGCATCGCGCACAGGATCGCCGCCAGGGTGAGCACGATCAGGATGTTCGCGCCCGGCCACAGGGCCGGGACCGAGTAGAAGGTCAGGATCCCCGAGGACGAGAGCGAGATGCAGTGGACGCCGAAGACGAGCGCGCCGCCCACGCCGATCGTGCGTATCAGACCAGACGTCTTCCGCACGAACAGCCTGGGCGCCGCCCCTCCGGCAGGCGCTGTGGTTGCGGTCACAACATGATCTCCTTCGGTGAGTCCCCCTCCAGCTTTGAATGGATCGCCTCCGTGCCGCCTCCCTTCTCCGTCAGCTGGGGCCGATGGGCTGCGCTGCCCATTCGACGAACTGCTTCCACGCGGCACGTTCGCGCTCGCGTTCTCGATGTCCCGTTCGTGGCTCGATTCGCCGGACTGGCGGATTTGCTGCGGCGATCGTCTCGGGCGCGATGCATCCGGCACCGATGCCGGCCAGGCCGGCCACGCCCAGCGCCGTCGACTCCGCGACTGACGCCACCTCGACCGGGATGCCGATCAGGTTCGCCTGCCGCTCGACGAGGTACGCGTTGGCCGCGAGGCCGCCGTCCACGCGAAGCGCGGTGGCGCCCACCCCCGCCTCGAGCATCGCCTCCACGACGTCTGCGGTTCGTTGCGCGATGCCGTCCAGTGCGGCACGGACGACGTCGGCCGCCGTCGTCCCCGACCGCAGGTTGCTCATCACGGCCCGGGCCTCGGGCCGCCACCACGGCGCTCCGAGCCCGCCCAGCGCCGGGAGGATTCGCACCCGGCCAGCGTCCGATGCGAGGCGCGCCAGCCGGTCGCTGCTGGCCGCGGACTCCAGGACGCCCAACCGGATCAGCCAGTCGAGCAGCGTCCCGGCACTGTAGACGCCGCCGTCCAGGGCGTACGTCGGGTCTCGACCGGGCAGTCGCCAGGCGATGGTCGTGAGCAGCCTCGCGTCGCCGCTCGGCCGGCTGTCGCCGCTGGTCGTCAACACGAAGACGCCGGTCCCGTAGGTGGCCTTCATCGCGCCGGGGGCGAAGGCGGCGTGGCCGGCGAGCGCCGCCTGCTGGTCGCATGCCAGCGCTGCGAGCGGGAGCTCGACGGCCCATTCGGGATGGTGCAGCGTCGCTGCGTGGCCGGCGGTATCCACGATGCGCGGTAGCGCCTCGAGCGGAACGTCGAACAGATCGGCCAGGCGAGGCGACCAGGACAACGCATCGATGTCGAGCAGCTGCGTGCGCGACGCGGTCGACGGATCGGTGAGCGCCTCGCCCACCAGGTGCCAGGTCAGCCAGGCGTCGACGGTGCCGAGCCGCAGCGTCCCGCGCCTGCGCGCGCTGCGCACCTCGTCGACGTTCTCCAGCAGCCAGGTCATCTTGCCGGCCGAGAAGTAGGGGTCGAGCGGCAGGCCCGTGCGATCACGCACCTCCGGGCCATGACCGGCCGCCAGCAGGCGATCGACGATGGGTTGGGATCGATTGCACTGCCACGAGATCGCGGGCGCGAGCGCCAGGCCCGTCTCGGCGTCCCAGGCGACCACCGTCTCGCCCTGGTTGTCGATCCCCACCGCCACGACCTCGCGGTCAGGCACGGATCCGAGCACCTCGGCGACGGTGTCCACGACCGAGCGCAGGATCTCGTCGGGATCCTGCTCCACCCAGCCGGGCTGTGGGTGCCTGGCGGTCAGCTGGCGCGACGAGCTGGCGACCGTCCGCAGATCGAGGTCGAAGGCGACCGCCCGCGTGCTCGTGCTTCCCTGGTCGACCGCCAGGATCACCTGCGCGGTCATGCCGGTGGCTCCTCGCCGGAGGCGAGCTCGCGCTCCAGGTTGGCGATCATCTCGCGGACCTGCGCCTTGACCTGGGCGCGCAGGATTGGCGCGCCGAACGACGCCAGCCTGCCGGTAAGTTGAAGGTCCACGGCGTACGACCCGCGCGTCCCGCCATCGTCAGTGGTCGTTGCGTCGATCGGGACGGACACCGTGAAGCCACCCACGAGCCCGAGGGGGCGGCCGCTGATCTCGAGTCGAACGTGATCGGGCGGCCGCAGCTCGTCGAGGAGCGCAGTGCCGCTTACGCGCAGGGTCATGAACGGCAGCTTCGTGCTCATGACGGCGCGATAGCGTCGCTCGCCCTCCTCCTCGAGCTCCTCGCAGCCCGGCAGGATCCGCTTCAGGGCGCCGACGTCGTCGAGGAGCGCCCACAGCCGCTCCCGCGGCGCCGCGACGACCACCTCGTCCTCGAGCAGCCGTTTCACGAGGCCCGATCCCCGAGCGCGGCCAGCATCACGGCCCGCCCGTCGTCGAGGGAGCGAAGGTGGTCGACGTCAGGCGCCCGGCACGTACCGGCGGCCCATAGCCCGGGGAGCGGCGTGGCGCCGCGCGCGTCCGTCGGCGCCGGCACGCCCGGGCGGTTGTCGACCAGGCCAAGCGGCCGAAGCAGGAACGGTGCGGGGACGAGGGCGTCCGCGAGCACCAACAGGTCGACGTCGACCCACGACCCATCGGCGCACGCCGATTCCAGCCGGTCCTCGCCACGCAGCGCCGTGACCTCGCCGGCACGCTCCACCGCCATGCCGGCGTGCTGCATGCGCGCCGCCGTGCCGTCAGCCAGGCGCCCGTTCCCCACCACCACCGCCCGACGACCGGGCAACAGGCCCGCGTCGAGCGCCGAGTGAACCAGGTCCGCCGTGGTCACGCCGCTGGGGCGCGGCCCATCGATGGCGCGATGCTCGCGCGGCTCGACGTATCCGCCACAGGCCAGCACCACGCGCTCGGCGACCAGCTCCGCTCCGGCGCCGGCATCCTGAACCGATACCTCCCATCCGCCCCGCGACTGGAGCAGCGAGGCCACGGTCGCTCCCAGCCAGCCGATGCACCGGCCGTCGACGAGTCGCGCCTCGAACTCATCGAGCACGTGTCGCTCGGCATCGGTCAGTCCGCCGGCGCGGGCGATCGGACCGCCCCAGGCCGCCGTCCGTTCGACGAGCACCGGTCGCACACCGGCGTCCGCGGCGGCGAGCGCGGCGCCGATGCCGGCCAGTCCGCCGCCGACGATGAGCATCGTCACGACCTCCGGCAGGGTCGGGCCGACATCCGGTGCCGGCGGGCTTCCGACCACCGGCGATTGCGCCGCCGCGCGTTCGAACAGCCAGGAGCCGGAGTGGTGCTTCTCGATGCTCTCCGGCGGACGATCCAGCATCGAGGCGAGGATCTGCACCGACGGCACGGCGCACAGGTTTCCCTGGCAATCACCGAACGTCGTTCCGCACGCTCGCTTGGCCGCATCGAGCGTCGCCGGCGGGATCGGCTGCGAGCCGGTCGCCAGCAGCTCGGCGGCGCTCACCGACCGGCACAGGCACACCACGGGACCGGCCTGCGACGCGAATCCCGCCTCGGTCAGCGCCCCGCTCCGCGTCGCGCGTCTCCATCGGCGCACGCCGATCACCTCGGCCACGACGTGCTCCGCGATCGCCGGCGACGCGCTGATGCCGGTCGAGCGGATGCCGGCCACGTGGTAGAGGCGATCGCCTGCCGTCGACGGACGAAGGATGTAGTCGCCCGTGCTCGACACGGCTCGGAGGCCGGCGAACTGGCGGATCGGCACCATGTCGCGCACGGCCGGGACCATGGCCGCGCAGGCTTCCCTGATTGCCTCGCCGGCGGCCGCGTCGATTCCGCGGTCCGTCTTGTCGTCGAGGTCCTCCGCCGTAGGACCCAGGAGCAGCCCACCGAAGACGATCGGCGTGACCAGCATCCCCTTGCCCATCTTCGAGGGGAGCGGCAGCACGATGCGGTCGATGCCGAAGGTTTCCTCGCTGATCAGGAACTGTCCGCGCCGCGGCGTGATGGAGAACGACGTGTCACCCGCCAGGCTGGCGACCTCATCCGTCCACAGGCCCGCACAGTTGAAGACCTGATCCGCGACGACCATTCGGCCGTCGGTGAGGCCGACGTGAACGTCGGACTCGCCGACCTCCAGCCGAGTCACGCGCGCATCGGTCCAGACCTGGGCGCCGGCCGCGATGCCCGCCTCGGCCAGCCGGCGCGTCAGCCAGAAGGGGTCGATGATCGACTCGCCGGGAATCAAGAGAGCCGCGGTGGCCAGCTCGGTCACGAACGGCGCGCTGTCGCGAAGCGCGGTGGCGTCGAGCAGCTCCGTCGCAACCCCGAGCTCGGCCGCGCCCGCCTGCATCTCTCGCAGGCGAGGCACATCGCCCTCCTCACGCGCGAGCATCAGGGCGCCGACATCGAGGAAGGGAACGCCGAGCTCGTCCACGAGGGCGGGCCACAGATCGGCGGCCCGGCGGAGCATGCGGGACTCGAGCGTGCCGTGTTTCGCGTCAAACCCGGTGTGCACGATCGCGCTGTTCGCCTTGCTCGTGCCCTCGCACAGCGCTGGCTCCGCCTCCAGCAGCAGCGCATCGACGCCCGCCTGGGCAAGCTCGCGCAGGACAGCGGTGCCCACGACTCCCCCGCCGATGACCACCGCCTGCACGTTGCGGCTCACAGCCGCAGCTCCGTGGTGAATCGGCTGCGGTCTCCGCGGTAGAGGTCCCGCGCGTATTCGACCGGCCGCTCGCTCGCGTCCCAGGCCGTGCGTTCGAGGAGGATCAGCGGCGATCCGGCCGGCACGCCGAGCAGCTCGGCCTCGGGCGGCTCCGCGGCGACGGCCTCGATCGCCTGCTCGCCGCGGACCGGGCCTGCGCCGTATCGGTCCTCCATCAGGCGGTAGATCGACTGATGGTCGAGGTCGAGGGCCAGCAGGCCCGGGACGACCGATGCCGGAAAGAAGCTCGTTTCGAGGACGACCGGCGCACCGCGTCCGGAGCGCAGGCGAACGACCTTGTAGACCTCTTCGCCGATGCGGAGCTGAAGCGTGCTCGCGAGCGCCCGGGTGGCGTAGATGGCCGTCTTCTCGATCGTCCGCGTGCTGGGGACCACCCCCTGCCCCACCGTCTCCCGGAAGAAGCCGCGCAGTGTCGTCGCGCGCTGGTGGAGCTTCGGCTCGGCGACGAACGTGCCGCGCCCGTGCGCGCGGGCGATCAGGCCCCGATGCTCCAGGCGCGCGAGTGCCTGCCG